>JAIENU010000077.1 GCA_019751125.1 Burkholderiales bacterium
TTGGCGTTGGTGCGCTTGGCCGGGTCGTGGTACTCGCGCTCGTAACGCTCGTATTCGGTGAGGCGGATTTTTGCGCGCAGCTTGTCGATGCGCGGGTCGGCGGCGATCTCGTCCTCGTAATGCTTGGCGGTCATGTCGCCGAAGATCAGGCCGATCGCCATCATGTACTGCATGCAGTGGTCACGGTCGGCGAAGTTGGCCAGCGGGCCGGTCTTGTCGAGGATGACCATCGTCGAGTTGTGGGCGCGGGCCTCGATGTGGCTGACCTCCTCGAGCCGGTCTTTTACCAGCGGATGCAGCTTGATTGCGGCTTCAACACCGGTCTGGCCGTGGAAGGCCGTCGGGTAAGGAATCTTGAACAGCGTGTTCTCGATGACATAGCTGCCCAGCGGACGCTGGAATTTGAAGGGCTTGCCCTTGAACAGTACCTCGTAGAAACCCCACTTCGGCGCGGTCAGTGCCGAGGGGTAACCCATCTCGCCTTTTTTCGCGAGCAGTGACAGCCACACCGCGCGCGCCGAGGCATCACCCGCGGCCCAGGACTTGCGCGCGCCGGTGTTGGGCTTGCGGCGATAAGTGGCCAGCGCATGGCCGTCGACCCAGGCATTGGACAGCGCGTTGACGATCTCTTCCTGCGTGCAGCCGATCAGCGAGGAGATGGCCGCAGTGCTGGCAATCTTGACCAGGATGGTGTGGTCGAGGCCGTTGGCCGTGAAACCGTTCTCCAGCGCGAGGCCGCCCTGCACTTCGTAGGCCTTGATGATCGCGGTCAGCACTTCGCGCATGGTCAGCGGCTTCTTGCCGGCGGCCTGGCGGGTGCGCGACAGCCAGTCGGCGGTCATCAGGATTGCGCCGATGTTGTCGGAGGGGTGGATCACCGTGCGGCCGTAGAAGGCGTCGTTGAAATCCAGCCAGCGGATCAGTGCGCCGGCGTTAAAAGCCGCGGTCACCGGATCGAGCACGTAGCTGGTGCCGGGCACGCGCGCGCCATTGGGGACGATGGTGCCGGGCACGATGGGGCCGAGCAGCTTGGTGCAGTCCGGATAGGCCAGCGCCTCGAAGGCGCAGGCCAGGCTGTCGATCAGCGTCAGCCGCGCGGTTTCATAGGCGAGCTTGCTCGACGGCTTGTAGCCGTAGGCGTACTTCGCCAGGTCGGTGATGACCTTGTCGGGTTGCGGGCGCTTGTTGTCAACAGCAGACATTAAATAACTCCTTGTTTTTAAACAATTATTTTCAAATCTTATTCGGGCTTGATGCCTGCCGACTTGACCAGCTTGCCCCACTTCGCCGCTTCGGATTTGAGGTACTGCGCAAACTCCGCCGGTGTGTCGCCCACCGGCTCGAGGCCGGCCTTCATCATGCGCTCGGCGATGGCCGGTTCCTGCAGCGTGCCGGTGATCTCCCTGTGCAGGCGGTCAATCGCTGCACGCGGTGTGCCGGCCGGTGCAACAACGCCGTTCCAGTTGTTCGCTTCATAACCTTTGACGCCGGCCTCGGCGATGGTCGGCATTTCCGGGAACAGCGGCGAACGTTTGACCTTGCCCACCCCCAGCCCACGCAACTTGCCGGCGCGAATGTGCGGCTGTGCCGTGGTCAGGTTGGCCATCATCATGTGCAGGCGTCCGGCGACGAGGTCGGCCACCGCCGGCGCACCGCCCTTGTACGGCACATGGATCGCATCAACGCCGGCCATGCTTTCGAACAGCGCCATTGCAAGATGGCCGGCACCGCCGACACCGCTGGAACCGTAGTTGTATTTGCCCGGCGCAGCTTTGAGCAACGCGACGAGTTCGGTAACGCTGTTTGCTGCGACCGAAGGATGCACCACCAGCAGGTTGGTCGAACCGGCGACGTTGGTGACCGCGACAAAATCGCGCTCGAGCACATACGGCACCTTCGGATACAGCGAAGGATTGACGGCCAGCGGCGGCGTCGCCATCAGCAGCACATGACCGTCCGGTGTGGCCTGGCGCGCGATGTCGGTGCCGATCAGCGTGCCAGCGCCGGTACGGTTGTCGATGACCACCTGCTGGCCAAGACGCTCGGAGAGCCTTGCGCCGGTGATGCGGGCCACGGTATCGGTGGAGCCGCCGGCCGAGTACGGCACGATCAGGCGGATCGGCCGTTGCGGATAGGTACCGGATTGGGCCTGCACTTGCGCAACGGTAAAAAGGCAGGGCAACAGAACGGCGGCGATGCGGAACAGGTGCATCATGCGACTCCTTTCGGACACGGTGGGCTCCTCCGGGAATCCTGCTTCTTGTTTTTGGGTGATCGGTACTGCAAGGCTCAGTCGCCGCCCGGCGCGCCCTCGAGCGGAATGCGCGGCATTTCAAAGCGGTCGGTGGTGCGGCAATAACCGCCCTTGCCGGCGAGGCGGCCGATCGGATTGATCGCGCCGACATCGACATGGAAGCGGTCGTTGACGATGCCGTCCTGGTAGTGGAAGTAGACGACCTCGCCGAACACCACGTGGTAGGGCTTGCGGCCGAGTTCGACGATCTGCATCAGCCGGCACTCCATCGCCACCGGCGCCTCGGCGATGCGCGGCACGCGCACCTTGCGCGAAGGCACCGCGGTCAGGCCGGCGCGCGCCAGCTCATCAACACCGTAGGGGTAATCGACGGCGCAGACATTCATCTGGTTCTTGATCGCGTCACCGACGATATGCACGACGAACTCCGGCGTTTCACGGATGTTGCGCACGGTGTCCTTGTCACGGCCGGAACGGTCGCCGACCGAAAACATCAGCATCGCCGGATCGGAACCCACGGCGTTGAAAAAGCTGAACGGCGCGGCGTTGGGGCCATCCGGGCCCAGTGTTGTCACCAGCGCGATCGGCCGCGGCGTCACCGTGCCCACCATCAGCTTGTATTGGTCCTGCCAGGAGATTTTGGCGGCGTCGAGTTCGGTCATGGGGCCCTGGAGCAAAATGTGCGGAGCAAAAACGCGCCGGAAAAATGCACGCGGAAAATTCTACAGTTGCGCCTGATTCTAACAGCGCGGCATATACGACCAAGGCCGGCTTTCCACATGCTGCGTGCAGCCTCGCGATGATTTCCGCTCACGGCTGATGCGGTGCACATCGCCCGTTTTGCAGCACGCCTGTGGCGCGTGCACTGCGAAGCGCCACCAGCGATGGCAGATCGTGATCGAGACCGCGCCATCGACCGGCATGCCGCTGCCGCACCCCGGCTGCCCGCCTTGTACGAACATCGAAGCGCCGGACAAGGCTGTCACTGATCAACCGTGGCGGAATGTCGCCTGGACACCGCGCCCGGCATTTCCAAGCCTGGAGGGCTGATGAGTCGCCTACCCCGCGTTGCAGCATTTTGATACCCACCGGCTCAGCAGGTTATTTTGTAAGACCTTGTTTTAATTGATAAATTTTATTTATAGGTAGTCACTTAAATGTGACTTTATAAAAAAATGTCGTTTAAGGGTGACATTTTCGGGGCAATACCGACCTCTGCGGGTAAAAAAACGCCCGCTTCAGCGGGCGTTTTTAATGCGAAAACGGACCTGAAGATCAATCCGCCAGCACGTTCGCCGCCTTGATCACCTTGGCGTACTTGTCCGACTCCCGCTTGAAGTAAGAGGCCAGTTCCTCCGGTGTGCTGCCCACCGGCTCACCACCTTCGCGGCGGATGAACTCATTAACGTCGGAAGCCTTCAGTGCCTTCAGGATTTCCGAATTCAGCTTGGCAACAATCTCCTTCGGGGTGCCCTTCGGAAAGAACATACCGTACCAGTTGTCCGCCTCGAAGCCGGGGAACATCGACACCATGGTCGGCAGTTCGGGGAAAGCCGAAGCCGGCTTCGCGGTGGTCACCGCAATGGCGCGGGTCTTGCCGGACTTGATGAAAGGTTGCGCGGCCAGCGCGGTGGCGAATGAAAAATCGGATTCGCCGCTGATCTGCGCCACCATCGCCGGGCCGCCACCCTTGTACGGCACCGGGGTCACGCGAGCGCCGCCGAAGAGCTTGAGCATCTCGATCGACAGGTGGCTGGTGGTGCCGGCGCCATTGTGCGCGCCGATCAGATTGCTGTTGGGGCGCTTCGCCAACGCGACGAATTCCTTCAGGTTTTTTGCCGGCACGCTGGGGTGGATGACCAGCACCAGCGGCACCGAAGAGACCCAGCTCACCGGTTCGAGATCGTTGATCGGATCGAATTTCAGGCGCTTGGCATACAGCTGCACGTTCACGGCCAGCGAAGCGGTGGTGAACAGGATGTTGTAGCCGTCAGCCGGGGCCCGCGCGACAAACTCGGCACCGATCAAACCCGATGCGCCGGAACGGTTTTCAACCAGGAAATTCTGGCCCATGCTCTGCTGGAATTTCTGGCCCAGCAGGCGGCCCTGGATGTCGGTGCCGCCACCGGCGCCGAAGGGCACGATGATGCGCACCGGCTTTACCGGATAGGCTTGGGCAAGCACCGGACCCGCAGTCACCGCAAGTGCGGCGAGCACTGCGGTCAAACCCTGTTTCATAATGTTCATGTGTTCTCCTCGTCGTTTTTTGTGGTGGCGCTGGCCGCGGGATCAGCCGCGGTAAATCGGCTCCGGCTGCGCAAAGAACGCATGCAGGATGTGGTACACGGTCAGGTAGTTGATCTGCTGGAAACTCGCGTGCGAGATGCCGGCCATCACCGCGAACTGCTTGTCGGGATTGGGCAGGCGGTTGAAGAAATCGATCAGGTCTTCAACGCTGGCAATGCCGTCGAACTGGCCGCGCATGATGATCGTCGCCGCCTTGATTTTCGCGGGATCAACCACTGGCAGGTTGGCACACATGTCGAGATAGGTGCCGGTGGGCACCGAGTCGTCGAGTGCGAGGATGGCGTCGGCAAACGCCTCGATCACCTTCTCCTCGGCACAGCCGGGATGGTCGCGGTTGAAGATCGAGTGCACGAAGGCGCGGTCGATCGGGCGGCGCTTCATCGACTTCCACTGGTCCAGTTTTTTCGCGCGCTCCTCAAGCGTCGGGCTGCCCTTGCCGGTCCAGACGAAGGCATCCAGCGCGAGGCGCGACACGCGCTCGGGATGGCGTTCGGCGAACATCGCGGCGCGCAGCGCGCCTGAGGAAATGCCGTAGACCATGAACTGCTTCGCGCCGCTGGTCTTCATGATGTAGTCGCTGGCGGCGGCCAGGTCGTCGGCGCCGTTGGCGATGTCGAAATACAGGTCGCGCTTCTTGTCGGAGCGGCCGTAACCTTCCATGTCCACGCACCAGGTGTTGAAGCCGCGGCTGGCAAACCAGTCCATCACCGAGGAATGCGGACGACCCGGCACCTGCAGATCGAAGGTCGGCTGCGAGGCCATCGATGAGCCGTGCACAAAAAGAACGGTGCCGTTGGCACCCTTGCCGTCGGTCGCGGGTTTTTCCCACAGGAACAGTTTGACGTCGCCCTTGCGGGTCCAGTGTTCGCGTCCGGTCACCGTCGCGGTCTGTGCAGCCTGGCTCATGGAATTGCTCTTTCTCGCTGTGCGGGGGTTCAAAAAGGTGGGCAAGTCTAGGATACGGAACCCCACCCGTCAAACCACGGACCCGCAGCTATAATTGATGAGTAGTTGTTGTTTTTGTTCGTTTTTTTGCCACGCTGGCATCACAAACCGGCGCCAAGGCAACCTTCCTGATTCTTCAGAGACCATTCTGTGACCGCCAATTACTCGACACAGTTCCGCTGCATCCGCGATGAGGTCAGCGCCGCTGAATGGCAGGCCCGCCTTGACCTTGCCGCCTGCTACCGCCTGACCGATGTCTATGGCATGACCGACCTGATCTACAACCACATCACGGCGCGCATCCCCGGTGATGAGGAACACCTGCTGATCAACCTCTACGGCCTGATCTACAAGGAAATCACCGCCTCGAGCCTGGTCAAGATCGACCTCGAAGGCAACATCATCTGGAAGCCCGACACCGACTACGGCATCAACAAGTCCGGTTACGTGATCCACGGCGCGATCCACCGCGCCCGGCCCGAACTGAAGTGCGTGATGCACACCCACACCCGCGCCGGCATGGCAGTATCCGCGCAGAAATGCGGCCTGCTGCCGATGAGCCAGACCTCGATGCGCTTTGTCGGACACATCGGCTACCACGACTATGAAGGCCCGGCGATCGATCTCGCCGAACGCGAGCGTCTGGTGCGCGACCTCGGCCCCCACGACGCGATGATCCTGCGCAACCACGGCCTGCTGACCTGCGGCGCCACGGTGCAGCAGGCTTTCAACACCATGTACCAGCTGGAACTGTCCTGCCGCGCGCAGGTCGATGCGCTCGCCGGCGGCCAGGAGATCCTGCTGCCGCCGCAGGAAGTGCTCGGCCACACCGCCAACCTTTACCAGCCCGGCACGCGCCGCCCCTATGGCGTGCTGGAGTGGCACGCGATGCTGCGCCAGCTCGACGCCGAACAGAAAAACTCCGGCTACCCGCCATACTGGCACTAACCGCGGGCACTGACAGGACCCATCATGGATTTCAGGATTTCGGAAGAGCAGCGCGCCTTCGTCGATACCGTACGCCGCGTCTGCCAGGAAGAATTCGCGCCGCGCGCGATCAAGTACCTCGACGGCACCTGGCCCGCCGAGAACATGAAGCGCCTCGGCGAAATCGGCGTGCTCGGCATGGCGGTACCCGAGGAATACGGCGGCTCCGGCCTGTCGATCCTCGACACCGTGCTGGTGCTCGAGGAAATCGGCAAGGTCTGTTACGTGACCTCGATGGCCGCACTCGGCGAGGTCGGCACACAGACGCGCATCATCGCCACCTTTGCGCCCGAGGAAATCAAGCGCCGCATCCTGCCGCGCGTGGCCACCGGCGAGGCGATCCTCGCCATCTGCATGACCGAACCCGATGCCGGCACCGACGTGCCGAGTTACAAGACCAACTGCACGATCAAGGGCGACAAGGTCATCCTCCGCGGCGCAAAAACGCTGATCTCGCGCGCCGACATCGCCGAGATGTTCATCGTCTTCACCCGCGTCGACAACAAGCCCGGCGCCGAGGGCATCGGCTGCGTGCTGGTGCCCGGCGGCAGCAAGGGCCTGATCGCCAATGCGAGTTACCACACCATGGGCGGCGAGTTCCTGTCCGATGTGGTGTTCGACGACATCGAGCTGCCGATCGAGCATCTGGTGATCCGCGACAACGGCATGAAAAAGCTGCTCTCCGCCTTCAACACCCAGCGCTGCCTGAATCCGGCAATCTGCCTGGGTCTCGCCGAGGGTGCGCTCGAGGAAGCGGTGAAATATATGCGCCAGCGCAAGGCCTTCGGCAAGTCGATCGGCGACTTCCAGGGCCTGCGCTGGAAAGTCGCGGACATGTACATCCAGATTGAGGCCGCGCGCGGCCTGCTCTACCGCGCCGCGGTTTCAGGCGACAAGTTTCCGGATCCGACGCTGGCGGCGATGGCCAAGATCTACACCAACGAAATGTCGATCCGTGTCACCAGCGAGGCGATCCAGATTCACGGCGGCTACGGTTTCACCGACGAATTCCCGGTATCGCGATTTTTCCGCGGCACCCGCTACGGCAGCCTCGGCGGCGGCACCACCGAAACCCTGCGCAACATGGTCGGGCGCAAGCTGGTCGAGCAGATGGACCTGGCGTCAGGATGCCTGGGAATGGACTACTTCTAACGATGAGCGCGAAGTGATGAATGATGAGCGGTATTTTTTACTCATCGCTCATCATTCATCGATGCCTTAATAAACCGGCCGTTCCCTGAAATGCAGTTCCCTCGCGATTGAGCGCACCTTCACCGGTTCGATCCGGTTGCCTTTCAGCACGTCGAGCGTGACCTCGACGCCGGCCTCGCCGCTTTTCCAGAGGCGGATGTACAGGTCGGCCTGGCCGACCAGCGGCTGGCCGCCGAACCCGACGATGATGTCGCCCGCCTTCAGCCCTGCCTCATCGGCGGGTCCTTCGGGATTGACGCGGGTGACGATGACCTTGCCCTGCACTTCCTGAGAGCTGATGCCAAGCCAGGGACGCGGCTTGCTGGTGGCGCGGCCATTGGCGATGAAATCGCCAAGCACCGGCTTCATTGCGTCAATCGGCACGAACATGTTGCCGGGCACACCAGCTTGTCCGACCGCATCACCAACCGCCAGCGAACCGATGCCGAGCAGCTTGCCCTCGCGGGATAGCAGTGCGGCGCCCTGCCAGTTCACCGTCGCCGGCGCGGTGTACAACGCTTCGTCAAGCAGGTATTCCCAGTAACCGACGAAAGGACGCTTGGAGACGATGTAGGCCGGCGCGACGCCGTCGAAACCCACAATCAGCACCATGTCGCGCAGGTTGGCTGCGGATGACTGGCCGAAATCGGCGGGCTTTACCGGCAGCGGCTGCAGTGACTTGACCAGGCCCAGCCCGGTCACGTTGTCGATGCCAAGCACGGTCGCCGGAAACTTGCGTCCATCTGCAGTGGACAGTTCCACCGTTTCAGCCTCGGTGATCAGATAGCCGATGGTCATCACCAGCCCGCTGGAGTCGATGACCACGCCGGTGCCCTCGCGGCTCTGGCCCAGGGAACGCGCGCTGCGCGCGCCCGGCACCACCTTGACCGTCAGCTTGACCACCGAAAATTCGTCAACGGTCAACTCGCGCTCGGCTGCTGCGGCGGCGGGAAGCATCACGGGCAGCAGCGCCAGGACAGCGGCGGCAATGACCGTATGGACTCGCACACCGGGTCGCATGATGAGTCGCGTAATGAGGCACTTCAGGGATAAGGTCATGACGCTCTCCATTACGGGCGGCACCACGGCCGTCTCGTTTGGAAATCCTACGACGATTGCGGTCCCAGCAAAAGGGTGTCCCGAACAATCCGCGGAAAAAATCCCCGGAAATTTGGCGCTACAATGCCCCACTTTTTCGCAGATTGTGGAGGACAAGGACATGGATCTCGGACTCAAAGGCAAGGTCGCGCTGGTCACCGGCGGCACCGAAGGCATCGGCAAGGCCACCGCGCTGACACTTGCCCGGGAAGGCGCCAAAGTGGCCATCTGCGCCCGCGGCAAAGCCCTGCTCGACGCCACCGCGGCGGAGATCACCAAGGCCGGCGGCGAGGTGCTGGCGGTGGTAGCGGACATGAGCAAGGCCGCCGACTGCAAGCGCTTTGTCGAGGAAGCCGCGCAGAAATTCGGCCGCATCGACATCCTGGTCAACAATGCGGGCACCTCCAAGCGCGGCAAGTTCCTCGAGCTGCAGGACGAGGAATGGGCAGCCGATATCGAGCTCAAGGTTTTCGGCGCCATCCGCTGCACCCGCCTCGCCATCCCCCACATGAAAAAACAGGGCGGCGGACGCATCATCAACATCACCATCTCCGGCGCCAAGCAGCCGGCAGCCGAGTCCTACCCGACCTCGGTCTCGCGCGCGGCCGGGCTGGCCATGACCAAGGCCCTGTCCAAGGAGTTCGCGCCGGACAACATCCTCGTCAACACCATCTGCATCGGCAAGATCAAGTCCGGCCAGCATGAGCGCCGCTTCACCAAGGACGGCATCAGCGCGGATCAGTACTACAGCGGCCTGGGCAAGGACATCCCGATGAAGCGCGTCGGTGAAGCCCAGGAAGTGGCCAACGTGATCACCTTCCTCGCCTCGAACGCGGCGAGCTACGTCACCGGCACCAGCATCAACCTTGACGGCGGCATTTCGGGCACGCTCTGAAGCAGCGGAACCGCCTGAAAACAAAACGGCCCCGCAGTGCGGGGCCGTTTTGCATTGTTGGTGCCGGAAATAGGAGTCGAACCTACGACCTTCGCATTACGAATGCGCTGCTCTACCAACTGAGCTATTCCGGCGGTGCCGGCCGTTAGGCCGGGGGCGCGTATTTTAACCCAGGGCCGAAGTGCCGGCGCTGCGCACGCGGACGATGACGTCCACGCCCTCGGTCACCATGCCGGCGGGCAGCTCCGGCAGTCCGCTGAGCCGCAGGGCATCGGCGGGAATGTCGGTGATCTCGCCGGTATCGACGTTGTAGAGGTGGTGGTGGGGACCGGTGTTGGGGTCGTAGAACACCCGCTTCGGATCAACAATCACCTCGCGTACCAGGCCGCGGTCGCGAAACAGGTTGAGCGTGTTGTACACCGTGGCCTTGGAAGTCTCGGCATGACGCTCGTTGACCTGCTGCAGGATCTGCTCGGCGGAAAGATGCTGGCAGCGCGCGAACAGCACCTGGGCGATTTCAAGGCGCTGGTGCGTCGGGGCGATGCCGTGCCTGCGCAGCAGCGCATTCAGGGTCGGGCGGTCGTAAGGCATTGCTTGCAAAGGCATTGTGTCCATTGAGAATTATTCTAATTCACCCTTTGGACTTTGTCTAATCCCGCCGTCCTGCCAGCTGCCCTGCCCTGCCGCCCGGTGGCTGGCCCGGGCCGGTGACTGCGACATTGTTCACACACCCCAACCAGTACCCGACCGCTGATGCTCCAGCCGAGGCCTTCCGTCGGCGCGGTATGACAGGGGCATACAATCCCCCTATTCTTCACTGGCCAAAAAGGGGAGCAACATGAACAAGCGTCAAATCCAAGGTTTCACTCTGGTTGAACTGCTGGTGGTGGTGGCCATCATCAGCATCATCGCCGCAGTTGCCGTGCCGCAATATTCGGATTACGTCACCCGCAGCAAGCTCGCCGAGGCCAGCTCAACCCTTTCCGAACACAGGGTCAGGATGGAGCAGTTTTTCCAGGATAACCGGACCTACGCCGGAGCCTGCACCGCCGGCACGGTTGCCCCAGCGCCAACGGGCCGCTACTTCACCTATGCATGCTCCAACCTGACCGCCACCACATTCACCGTAACCGCGACCGGAGTTGCCGCGCAAGGCACCGCGGGATTTGTATTTACAATTGACCAGGCAAACACGCGCGCAACAACAGGCGCACCGGCGGGCTGGACCACGAATTCCAACTGCTGGATCACGAAGAAGAGCGGCGCGTGCTGATCCGGAAGCCACAGCGAGGCGTCTCGATTGTCGAAATCGTGATTGCGCTCGGCATCATGGCGTTGCTGCTCGCACTGGGCGTACCCCAGTACGCGACGTTCCTGAACAACGCCCGAATACGTGCCACCACCGACAATCTGACCGCCGGACTCAATCTTGCGCGCTCCGAAGCCGTCAAGCGCAATGCACGGGTGGAGTTCGTGATGACCGACGAAGAGCCGATTGCCTCTCTGGTGAACACCCTTCCTGCTTCAACCAGTGGCATGAACTGGGTTGTCAGGGAATGGGTTCCCGCAAGCGGCACGTTCACTTTCATTGAAGGGAAATCCGGACTCGAAAGCAGTGGTCGAGATGAAGCAACCCCGATCGTGATCGCGTCTTCAAGC
The DNA here is from genome assembly GCA_019751125.1 of Burkholderiales bacterium. GTDB lineage: Bacteria > Pseudomonadota > Gammaproteobacteria > Burkholderiales > SG8-41. Next base: position 11,337 of record JAIENU010000077.1, read on the forward strand.
GCAGACGCCACATATGCAGGCATCGTATCGTTCAACGGATTCGGCGCTGCGTCAGTTACACGCCCCCTGCAATTCCAGATCAGCAACCCCTCTGGCGGTGCCTGTGCCGCCGCACCAACTCCCGGCCCGATGCGCTGCCTAAACATCATCGTCAGCCCGGGCGGCCAGGTACGCCAATGCGACCCCAGGGTCACGGCCGCCGGAGACACCCGAGCCTGCTAGGAATTATTGATGAATGCCCCCATGCCCCCAGTTTGCAACCCGCAGCGCCAGTCTGGCGTAATGCTTATCGAGGCATTGATCGGGTTGCTGATTTTCTCGATCGGCATCCTTGCCATGATCGGCATGCAGGCCACCGCCTTCTCGGCGAGCGCGGATGCAAAAAATAGGGCTGATGCCGCAGCTTTCGCCAACCGCATCATTTCCGAAATCTGGATGAGCATCGACCGCACCTCGGACGGCTCCATCGCCACTTCTCTGAATACCTTCGCACTCAACACAACAGGCACCGACTGCGCATTTTCCGGCGGGCAAGCGGACGCCACAAATACCGGCGTAGCCGCTTGGGTCAGCGCAGTCACAGACACCACAACCGGCCTGCTGGGGGCGACAGCGAACATGCAACAGATTTCGGTTGCCACCGGATCGCAGAATCTGGTCACTGTGACCGTTTGCTGGCGGACCCCGCAGGATCTCCGGGCTCGACGACACCAGGTGATGACCAATGTGTTCTGACCGGCGCACCATGCCGCCAATTGCCAGCCAGCGCGGCCTCAGCCTCGTGGAAATCATGGTCGGGGTTGTCATCGCCATGATTGGCATCGTCGTCATCTTCCAGATGCTTGCCGTTGCCGAGGAGCGAAAAAGAACCGCGTCATCAGGCAGCGATGTGCAAGTCACCGGGGTGATCGCGATGAGCAATCTCGAGCGTGACCTCCGCGAGGCAGGATACGGCTTCGCATCCGCCGGGTTTGACGCCGGCGTCACACCTGTCATGGGATGCACCGTCGATGCCTATGACTCCGGAAGACCGGTGGCGGTTTTCTCCTTTCGACTGACACCTATACAGATTGTGCAAGGCGCAGGAGCGGCCTCCGATACGATCGTGGTATTGCGGGGCAACTCCAGCACCTTCGGAGCCTCTCTGGTATTTACTGAATCCACCAATACCTCAAAGCGCACCCGGGGTCGCGCCGGGCTCAACCCCCGAGATTACGTAATCATCGGCAGGAGCACGCCGTCCCTTCAGTGCATGCTGGCCGAGTTGACCAACACCTCAAACCCCGACGGCCTGACGGTCAACCATGCCCTTGGACCTTATTCCTATACGGTTTTCTTGACCAACGGCACCACCCAGACCCTGACCAGAACCGCCCGCTTCAATAATCCCGCACCCGGGCTCTCGTTCACAAACGGATTCCTGTTCAATCTCGGCAATGGGGCACGGAGAAACATCTGGACAGTACAAAATGGAAGATTGCAGTTTTCCAACGATCTGCTTTACGTTGATGGCGACGGCGACGGCGCCAACGATGTCACTGAAGTGGCCGACAACATTGTTTCGTTGCAAGCCCAGTATGGCATTGATGCCGACAACAACGGACGCATCACCTCCGGCGAATGGACCACGACCGATCCCGTCACCGCCGCTGGCTGGGCAAACATCCTGGCCGTGCGAGTCGGACTGCTGGTACGTTCTCCGCAATTCGAACGCGCGGCAGTTACGACGGTTGTACCCACATGGTCGGGCGGCAGCTTCGTGATTACCAACCTTGATGGCAGCGCCAGTGGCACAACCCCGGCGGACCCGGCCAACAACTGGCGAAATTACCGTTATCGCGTCTACGAGAACGTGATCCCATTGCGCAACATGCTTTGGGGCACGCGGATCAGCCCATGAGCACATCACCCCACTCCGGTTCAGGATACCCATCCCGCCAGAACGGCGTGGTGCTGTTTATCTCTCTGATCGTTCTGGTAGCCATGTCGCTTGCAGGCATCGCGCTCTGGCGCTCAATCGGCACTGGCGTGCTGGTTGCCGGCAACATCGCCATGCAGCGCGGTGCAGTGACATCTTCCGACGCGGGCATAGAGGCTGCACGGGCCTGGCTGTTGCTGCAGACACCCACTGTACTCAACAACACCCAGCCGACCGGCTATGTTTCAAGCTGGGACAATACTTTTGATGCCGCCACTTTCAACTGGAATGGACAGGGTGTTCTCGTGGGTACCGACGCGGCGGGCTTCGAGATCCGGTATGTGGTTCACCGGATGTGCAGCCTGGCCAATTCCGGCTTCAACGCCCCAAACCAGCAGTGCCTGACCCTTAACGTGGCAGGTGGAAGCAGCGGACGGGGCAGCGGCACTTACGGGCAGACCAACCTGGCAGGCACAACTTTTGTGTACTACCGCATCACGGCACGGGCACTGGGCCCCCGCAATACCGTGTCCTACACGCAGACGATCCTTTACTGAAACCGCATCAGGCGGTTATCCGGAGTCATCGCATGACCACTCCTGCACAGCACATCCCGCCCGTGGATTCCCGGCGCCTAGTAATCGGCCTGCTGGCTCTTGTCACCGGTTTTTCACCCGCGGCCATGGCGCAACTGACTGACATCGCGACGGTGCCGCTTGCCAGCAGCGCAACCACGATCGTAAAACCCAACATCCTGTTCACCCTGGACAATTCCGGCAGTATGGCCTGGAGCCACATGCCCGATTCGATCGACGGCTGGGTCGGATTCGTGGGTTACAAGAATCATCTGTGCAATTCCATGTATTACAACCCCGCGGTAACCTACGCGCCACCCAAAAACGCGGATGGCACCAATTTTCCCAATGCCTCATTCACCGCCGCCTGGGTAGACGGCTTCAACACTGGATCTGGCACGCGAAACCTCAGCACCAGTTACATTGCCTATGACAACACCACCAGCGCGGGCAACGGCACAGATACGGCACAGCCGGCCTACTACTACCGCTTCACTGGCGTGGGCACCCCCACATCCTCGCAATGCCAGCAGACCTCAAGCAACGGCTTCCCCCACAGTTCCGCCAATTTCATCAAGGTACAGGTGTCCGCCACATCCGGCCCCGGCAGCACCGATGAACGAGTCAATTTCGCCAACTGGTTCTCCTATTACAGGACCAGGTTGATGATGATGAAAAGTGCGACTGGCCGCGCCTTCGTGGGTATCGGCGCCGGATATCGGGTGGGCTTCATCACGATCAACCCGGGCAGCCCTGTGCTTTCATCCAGGTACCTGCCCATCGCCGACTTCGACCCGACGCAGAAAGCAGCCTGGTTCAGCAGGCTCTATTCGCAGGGCACGAGCGGATCGACGCCGCTGCGCGAAGCGCTGTCGAGAGCAGGCCGGCATTTCGCAGGCCGCCAGGACGGCATCAACAACGGCATGACCGGTGACCCGATCCAGTACTCCTGCCAGCAGAATTTCACTTTCCTGACCACGGACGGTTTCTGGAACGGCAATGCAGGGGTGCAGTTGGACGGCTCCACCGCCATCGGCAATCACGACGGCAATATTTCGATTACGCCTCGGCCGCTGTATGACGGCACACTGACCACGGTCAGCACCCAGCGCACGGAGGTGCTGGAGTTTTATTCGAATTCGGGATGCTCCGGAGGACGTCAGCGCGTAAGGGCCACCACCACCATCACCACCACGCCGGTATCCCCGCCGGGTACGCCTTCCGTCAGCACCAACTCTTCCAATGTAACGAGCTGCTCGACTTCACCTCGCGCTCTGCAGAATCCCAATCCCGCGGTCACGACCGTCACCAACACATCCACTACTGGCGGCGCCACAGGTTCGCTGGCCGACGTTGCAGCTTATTATTACCTGACAGATCTCCGTGCCCCGGGATCCATCGGGGCACTTGGTTTCGATGTCGGCACCGAAAACAACGTGCCCTCGGGAGGAACGGGACCGGAAGACGACTCCGCACGGCATCAGCACATGACCACCTTCACCATGGGCCTGGGCCTCTCCGGCACGCTGAACTACCGCCCCAACTACAAGACGGGAGCAGGTGATTTTGCGGCGCTTCGCAGCGGCGCGCTGAATTGGCCGGCACCCACTGCAGACAGCCCGACGGCGCTGGATGATCTGTGGCACGCTGCAGTAAACGGCAAAGGTCAGTTCTTCAGCGCTTCGGATCCCGACGCCGTGGTGGACGGACTTGCAGCAGCGCTCGCCGGCGTCAATGCGCGGGTGGCCTCCGCCGCAGCAGCAGCAACCAGTAACCTCGAGCCTGTGGCCGGTGACAATTTTGCTTACACCGCCAGCTACAAGACAGTAGAGTGGATCGGCGACATCGAAGCCAAGGAGATCAATCTGGTGACCGGTGCCGTCAGTACTACTCCGGTATGGTCAGCCCGCGCCAAGCTTGATCAACGTACCGGCGCCGCATGCGACAACCGGACGATCCGGCTGTTCCGTGGCGGCGCAACCAACAACCTCACCAATTTCACATGGAACACCCAGGCCTGCGACGTCAGCCTCAATCCCACTGGAACCGCCACCACTGGCCTTAATGCCTCCGAACAGGCTTTTTTCGGCGCCACCCAGGTTGCAGCCCTGAACCACTTTTCCGACATGACCGATGGCAGCGGCGGCACCGTCAACCAGCGCAGCCTCGCCGCGGGCGCAAACATGGTGAATTTCCTCCGCGGGCAGCGCGGCCGCGAGGGTTTTGACGCCAATACCCAGCTTTTGTACCGCACCAGAACCGGTGTGCTGGGTGACATCGTGAACGCGCAGCCCGTCTTTGTTCGCTCTCCGTTTGCCTCCTATACTGATGCAGGCTACGAGGCCTTCAAAACGGCCAACGCCAGCCGGACGCCAATGGTGTATGTTGCAGCCAATGACGGCATGCTCCATGCGTTTTATGCAGGCGCCGACACAGCCGACCCCCTGGGCGGAGAGGAACGCTGGGCCTTCATCCCGACGATGGTATTGCCCAACCTTTTCCGTCTCGCCGACCGTGACTACGGCGCTCTGCGCCGCTTTTACGTGGACGGAACTCCGGCGGTTGGCGACATATATGACTCGGTGGCCGGTCAGTGGAAAACGATTCTTGTCGGCGGACTGAATGCCGGCGGACGGGGCTATTACGCACTGGACATCACTGATCCCGGAAATCCCAAGGGTCTTTGGGAATTCAAGCACACCCCCACTTGCGCAACCATTCCTGTGGGGCAGACCTCGGATTGCCATCTGGGCCTGTCTTTCGGCAACCCGCAGATCAGCAAACTGGCTGACGGACGCTGGGTCGTCTTCGTGACTTCCGGATACAACAACGTGAACAGCCCGGCCCAGACCGGCGATGGCGTGGGTTACCTGTATGTGCTCGATGCCGTCACCGGCGCGATCATCTACAAGATTTCCAATGGAACCGGGAACGCAACCACCCCCAGCGGCCTCGGAAAAATCAACGCCTTCGTGCTGGACACTTCCGTCAATAACCGCGCTGAGCGCGTCTACGGTGTTGACCTTCGGGGCAATGTCTGGCGGTTCGAGATCAATGCCACGCAGTCGGCGACGAGGGTGGTTACCTTGGTGGACAGCATTGGCAACCCTCAACCCATTACCACCAAACCCGAACTCGCGGAGTTCGGCAGTCCGCCAACGCCCTACATATTCGTCGCAACCGGCCGCTACCTGGGCACGACCGATGTGGGCAACACGCAAACGCAGACGGTTTGGGGCATCAAGGACAGTGGCAGCTATCCGATCGCGAACCCCCGCGCCACATTCAGCCGCCTTACCACTACCAATAACGCCGGAAATTTGACGCGGTCGATCACCTGCGCGAGCAATTGCGTAACCAACGGCGGCTGGTTCACCGATCTGCCTGATTCCGGCGAACGCGTGAACGTGGACATGAAGTTGCAGCTCGGCACGCTGACAGTGGCCAGCAACGTCCCCCAGAACAACGCCTGTAACATCGGTGGCTACAGTTGGCTCAATTTCTTCGATGCACGCAACGGCTTGCAGGTGGCGGGATCGCCCAGTTTCGGCAGCCGTCTTTCCGACTCGCTGGCAGTGGGCATTAACGTGGTTCGCCTGCCCGACGGTCGGACGGTTGTCATTGCGACGACCTCGGATGCCGCCCAGCAGACTGCCGAAGCCCCGGTCCCTGCCGGCGACCCGCAGGGACGGCGCACCAGCTGGAGAGAACTGGTGCAATAGCATTGGATGACTCACCGGCGACATGCCACTGGCTGCCGAGTCAATGCCCGGGAGAATCGGTTACGCCCTGCTCGTATCGCTCCTGATTCATGCGATCCTCCTGCAGGCGTTTGAACGGGGAATCCCGAACGCCCCTGATCAGCCCCGGGGAGAAGGACTCGCCTTATTGCCCATGAATGCACGTCTGCAGCTTCATCCGGCTGCCCCGGGCCCGCTCATCGCCGTAGGGCATGCCGTTTCCGCGGAACAAGTCGAACCAACTGCATCCACCGGGAGGGAAGCCGGCTACGCCGCTGAATCCCCTGAATCAGGGTCTGGCGATCGCCGGCTTTACTATTTCAAAGCATCCGAACTGGATCGGCGACCCTTCCCGCTGGAATGGATCGAAATCCCTGCCCCCGAAACTCCCCAGGGCGCGAGCGTGCATCTGCGACTGCTGATCAGCGAGGCAGGCCACGTGGATCACGCCAGCATTGTAATGAGCACGGGCCTTACCGAACTGGAGCAGTCGGCACTATCGGTTTTTTCGTCGACACAGTTCAAGCCTGGATATCGCGGAGAGATCCCAGTGCGCAGCGAACTGATGATCGAAGTGAACCTGGCTCCTGCCACGGCTCCGGGCCAGTCAAGACTACGCTAGGCTGGCCAATCCCTTGGGCAAGGGAAACGTGACCCGCTCGATGATGCCGTCGAGTGTACGCACCTCGGTCGCGCCCAGACCGCGCAGACGCTCGATCACCGCCTGCACCAGCACTTCAGGCGCAGAGGCTCCGGCGGTGATGCCGACCACTTTCTTCCCGGCCACCCACTCCGGCCGCAGTTCGCCGGCATTGTCGACCATGTAGGCGGGAACGCCCTGCTGCTCGGCAACCTCGCGCAGGCGGTTCGAATTCGAACTGTTGGGCGAGCCAACGACGACGACGACCTCGCAGCGCTGCGCCAGCACCTTGACCGCGTCCTGGCGGTTCTGGGTGGCGTAGCAGATGTCATCCTTCTTCGGCCCCACGATCTGCGGGAAACGCGCCTTCAGCGCGGCCACGGTGCGCGCGGCATCGTCCATGGAGAGCGTGGTCTGGGTGACATAGGCGAGGTTGTTCTCGTCGCCCACAGCCATTGATGCCACGTCCTCCGGCCCCTCGACCAGGTACATGCCGCCCTCGCTCTGGCCCATCGTGCCTTCCACCTCGGGATGGCCGCGGTGGCCGATCATCACGATCTCGCGGCCCTGCTCGCGCATTTTCGCGACCTCGACATGCACCTTGGTAACCAGCGGGCAGGTCGCATCAAACACCTTGAGTCCGCGGGCCTCGGCTTCGCGGCGCACTTCCTGGGATACACCGTGGGCACTGAAAATCAGCGTGCTGCCGGCAGGCACTTCGTCCAGCGTCTCGACAAACACCGCGCCCTTGCCGCGCAGGTCGTTGACGACAAAGCTGTTGTGCACGACTTCATGGCGCACGTAGATCGGCGCGCCGTGGAGCGCGAGCGCACGCTCGACGATCTCGATCGCGCGATCGACGCCGGCGCAGAAACCACGGGGATTGGCGAGCAGGACTTGCATGGCGCGGATTATAGCCTGTGGTGAATGCCGGAGACCGGGCGTTGAAAAATTATATCAATAAAATCAAATAGTTATGAATTTTCCGGAGCCGCTGCGGCTTGCGGCCGCAGCCCGTCCCAGATCAGCAGCGCGGCACCGCAGGTGATTGCGGAGTCGGCGACATTGAACGCCGGCCAGTGCCAGCCCGCCGCATGGAAATCGAGAAAATCCACCACCGCGCCGAGCAGCACGCGATCAATGACGTTGCCGATGGCCCCGCCCAATACCAGCGCCAGCGCGGCACAAAACAGGGTCTGCCGCGGATGTCGATGCAGCAGCCAGACGATCCAGACCGAAGCGACCAGCGCAATGCCGATGAAAAACTCGCGCTGCCAGCCGCCCGCGCCGGCAAGGAAACTGAATGCTGCGCCGGTGTTGTAGACCAGCACCAGGTTGAAAAAAGCCGTCACTTCCAGCGGCGGCCGGCCGGCAAGTGCCGCCACCGCCTCATGCTTGGTCCACTGGTCGATCACGACCACGACGGCGGACAGAAGCAGCCAGCGCCACATCAGGCAAAGCTCCGCGCTTCACCGGCGCCGAACAGGTTGGACGTGCAGCGGCCGCAGAGTTCGGGATGCTGCGGGTCATGGCCGACATCGGCGCGGTAGTGCCAGCAGCGCTCGCATTTGGCGTGCGCGCTGGGACGCACCGTGACGCGGATGCCTTCGCCGGGCGAATGCACGACGCCGGCACTGGAGGTGATCATGACAAACCGCAGGTCATCACCCAGGCGCTGCAGCGCGCCGAACGCCGCCGGGTCCGGCACCGCGATTTCGATCTCGGCCTGAAGCGATGAACCCACGGCGCCCTGCGCGCGCTGGTCCTCGATACGCTTGTTGACTTCGTTGCGGATGTCGCGCACGGCCTGCCAGGCATCCTGCGCATCCTGGGACAGTGCCCGTGGCGGCAGGGCATGCCAGTCCTCTTCAAAGAGGCTGCCGCCGTTGTCCCCGCGAAACACCTGCCACGCCTCCTCGGCGGTGAAGCTGAGCACCGGCGCGAGCAGCTTCACCAGTGTCGAGGTGATGTGCCACAGCGCGCTCTGCGCCGAGCGTCGCGCCGGCGAATCGGCGCCGGCGGTGTAGAGCCGGTCCTTGAGGATGTCGAGGTAAAACGCGCCGAGGTCCTCGGAGCAGAAGGCCGTCAGTTCCTTGACGACACTGTGGAATTCGTAACGCTCGTAACCCGCCGCCACCCGCTGCTGCAGGGCGCGCGTCAGCTCCAGCGCATAGCGGTCAATCTCCAGCCACTGCTCCACCGGCAGCGCCTGCTTCGCCGGATCAAAATCATTCACATTGGCGAGCAGGAAACGGAGCGTGTTGCGGATGCGGCGGTAGGATTCGACCACGCGCTTGAGGATTTCCTTCGAAATCGACAGCTCGCCGGAATAGTCCGTGCTGGCCACCCACAGGCGCAGGATGTCGGCGCCGAGCTCGTCCATCACCTGCTGCGGCACGATGACGTTGCCCTTGGACTTGCTCATCTTCTTGCCCTGGCCGTCGACGACAAAGCCGTGGGTGAGCAGCGCCCGATACGGCGCGCGGCCGTCGGTCATGCAGCCGGTGAGCAGCGAGGAATGAAACCAGCCGCGATGCTGGTCGGAGCCTTCGAGATAGAGGTCAGCGGGGAAGGCGCTGTCGGCGGCATGCGAGCCGCGCAGCACCGTCAGGTGGGTGGTGCCGGAATCGAACCAGACGTCGAGCGTGTCCTTGATTTTTTCATACTGCGCAGCCTCGGCACCGAGCAGTTCCGCCGGGTCGAGTGCCTGCCAGGCCTCGATGCCCTGCTGCTCCACGCGCTGCGCAACCTGCTCCAGCAGTTCCAGCGTGCGCGGATGCAGCTGCGCGGTTTCCTTGTGCACGAAGAAGGGCATCGGCACGCCCCACTGGCGCTGCCGCGACAAGGTCCAGTCCGGCCGGTTGGCGATCATCGCATGCAGCCGCGCCTGACCCCAGGCCGGGAAAAACTGCGTCGCCTCGACCGCGCGCAGCGCCGTAGCACGCAGGGTCTCTTTCGGCTTGCGGCCGTTGTAACCCGGCACCTCCTCCATGCCGGCGAACCACTGCGTGGTCGCGCGCAGGATGATCGGCGTCTTGTGCCGCCAGCAGTGCATATAGCTGTGCAGGTCGGTGCGGTTCGAAAACAGCACGCCCTTTTCTTCCATGTGGGCAATGATCTGCGGATTGGCCTTCCAGATCATCAGTCCGCCGAACAGCGGCAGCGTCGGCACGTATTTGCCGTCGCCCATCACCGGCGTCAGGATCTCGTCGTCCTTCAGGCCGTTTTTGCGACAGGAGTGAAAGTCCTCCACGCCATAGGCCGGCGCGGCGTGAACCATGCCGGTGCCGGTCTCGAGCGTGACGTAATCCGCCAGATACACCGGTGACAGCCGGTCGTAGAAGGGATGATGGAATTTGACGAGCTCAAGCGCCGCACCCTTGCAAGAAGCCAGCGTGGTGCCGCTCAGGCCGTAACGCGCAAGACAGGCCCCCTGCAGATCGGCAGCAAGAATCAGCAGGCCCTTCCCGGTATCGACCAGGTTGTAGGTGAATTCGGGATGCGCGTTCAGCGCCTGGTTCGCCGGTAGCGTCCACGGGGTCGTGGTCCAGATCACCGCGTAGCCGGGCTTGTCCGGCAGCGCCGGCAGGCCGAAGGCCTTTGCCACCTTCTCCGGCTCGGCAAATGGAAAACCGACATCCACTGCCGGATCCTTGCGGTCTTCGTATTCGACTTCGGCTTCGGCCAGGGCCGAACCGCAGTCGAAACACCAGTTCACCGGTTTCAGGCCGCGATAGACGTATCCGCCTTCGAGCAGCTTGCCCAAGGCGCGGATTTCATCGGCCTCGTTGCGATAAGCCATCGTCAGGTACGGCCGGTCCCAGTCACCAAGCACACCGAGGCGCTGGAAATCCTTTTTCTGCCGCTCCACCTGTTCCGCGGCATAGGCACGGCACAGCTTCTGCGTTTCCGCGGTCGGCAGATGCTTGCCGTGTTGCTTCTCGATCTGCACTTCGATCGGCATGCCGTGGCAGTCCCAACCCGGCACGTACGGCGCGTCAAAACCGGCCAGCGATTTCGACTTGACGATGATGTCCTTCAGGATCTTGTTGACGGCATGGCCGATGTGGATGTCGCCATTGGCGTACGGCGGGCCGTCGTGCAGCACAAAACGTTCGCGTCCCTTCGCTGCCTCGCGGATGCGCTGGTAATGACGGTGCTCGCGCCACTGCTCGAGCATCTTCGGTTCGCGTTTGGCCAGATCGCCGCGCATCGGAAACGGCGTGTCGGGCAGGTTCAATGTGTTCTTGTAATCAGCCATGGGTTCGCAACAGTTCGAAAAACATCAGGCGGCACGGCGCGCAAAATAGGCCCGCGTATCAGCAACATCGCGTGCGATCTGCTGCTTCAGCGTTTCCAGATCGACGTACTTCGCTTCGTCGCGGAATTTGTGCAGGAATTCAATGCGCACCCGTTCGCCATAAATTTCTTCATTAAAATCAAATACATAGACCTCTAGCACGGGGGCAGCGCCCTGCGCCTTCACCGTCGGCCGCACACCGAGGCTGGCCACACCCTGCAGCCTTGCGCCACCGGAGCGGATCAGCTCGACCGCGAAGATCCCGGTCAACGGCGGCTGCGGCTGGGTGATACGCACATTCGCCGTCGGAAATCCGAGCTGGCGGCCGAGGCGGTCGCCGCGAACCACGCGGCCGCTGATGCTGAATAGTCGGCCGAGCAGATGAGCCGCCCGTTCAATCTCACCACCCGCCAGCGCATCACGCACCGCGGTGCTCGACACCCGCTCGCCATCGAGCTCGACCGTGGCCATGCCTTCAACTTCATAACCGAGCGCGGAAGACTGCGCACGCAGCATTGCCAAATCGCCGGCGCGGCGCGCGCCAAAGCGGAAATCGTCCCCCACCTGCAGCCAGCGCACACCGAGGCCGCGGGCGAGGATGCGCGCAATGAAGTCCTGCGCCGTCACCTGGGCCAGCGCAAAATTGAAACGCAGCACATAGGCGCGCTCGACACCCTGCGCCGCCAGCAGCTCAAGCTTGTCGCGCATCGAAGTCAGGCGTACGGGCGCGCGATCCGGTGCGAAAAATTCGCGCGGATGCGGTTCAAAGGTCATCACGCAGGACGGCAGCCCGCGCGCGGCAGCAGCCGCGCGCAGCTTGGCGATCATCGCCTGGTGGCCGCGATGCACGCCGTCGAAATTGCCGATGGTCAGCGCGACGGGGCTGGAGGCAGCGTCAGGCACGCTGCGCAGGATTTGCATGGCACTCGCCCGGGGCCCTGAAAGGCACGCTAAAAGCCTGAATTTTAGCGTGTTTCAGAGGGCAAGGTGGTCTG
>JAIENU010000211.1 GCA_019751125.1 Burkholderiales bacterium
GGCCTACGCACTGAAGAAGGAATACTGGAAAGACGTGCACTAGGCCCTGTTCGGGCGATCCGGGGCCGTGCGCGGATAACGCGTCACGGCCCGCGTTTTCTGGGTCGCCGGGAATGCCGATTCCGCTTTTTGATGCTTCAAATTTGACGTTTCGATTTCGGGTTTCCCCACGCTGTTCAGCAACGGATAAACGATCATGAAGACACTTTACTCGGGCACCACCTGCCCCTTCAGCCAGCGCTGCCGTTTCGTGCTTTACGAAAAGGGCATGGATTTCCAGATCATCGACGTCGATCTGTTCAACAAGCCCGAAGACCTCGCGGTGATGAATCCGTACAACCAGGTGCCGGTGCTGGTCGAGCGCGACCTGATCCTCTACGAGTCGAACATCATCAACGAATACATCGACGACCGTTTCCCGCATCCGCAGCTGATGCCGGCCGACCCGGTGATGCGCGCCCGTGCGCGGCTGTTCCTGTTCCGCTTCGAGCAGGAAATGTTCTGCCACATCCCGCACATCGAAAAAGGCACGCAGAAGCAGGCCGACAAGGGCCGCCAGGTCATCCGCGACGCGCTGACCCAGATTGCCCCGGTGTTTGCCAAGCAGAAATACATGCTCGGCGACGAGTTCTCGATGCTTGATGTGGCCATCGCCCCGCTGCTGTGGCGCCTCGACCACTACGGCATCCAGCTCGGCAAGCAGGCCGCGCCGCTGATGAAATACGCCGAGCGCCTGTTCAGCCGTCCGGCCTATATCGACGCGCTGACCGCCTCCGAAAAGGTCATGCGCAAATAGTGCGTAACTGAATCGCTGCAACCAAGCCGATGGCTGAACGCTCCACCAAGCCGTACCTGATCCGCGCCATCCACGAGTGGGCCTGCGAGAGCGGGCTCACGCCGTACCTGTCGGTGAAGGTCGACGAGAACACTCGGGTGCCGCCCGAGCACGTCAAGAATGGCGAGATCGTGCTCAACATCGGCTACGACGCCACCCACAAGCTGACCATCGGCAACGACCTGATCCAGTTCGCCGCACGTTTTGGCGGGGTGTCGCGCGAGTGCTCGATTCCGATTGCCGCGGTGCAGGGCGTGTTCGCCCGCGAAAACGGGCAGGGCCTGTTTTTTCCGGCCGAGCCCGCCGGGCCGGCAGTGGCTTCCACCGAACCGCCCGAAACAACACCGCCGGAAGATCCCAAGCCCGACAACACGCCGGGCGGCGGCCGTCCGCGACTTCAGGTCGTCAAGTAGCCACAGTCGCGGCGCTGCCGCAAACCGCAACTTCCCTGGTCTTCAGTCCACGCGCAGCATGGCCGCCCGCGCGACCTTGCCCCAGCGGGCCGATTCTTCGGCAAAACGTGCTGCAGTGGTTTTGGGATCAAGCGCTGCCGGTTCCGCACCCTGGCTCAGCACAAAATCCTGCATCTCCCTGCGCTGCATCGCCTTGGCGATTTCGCCGTAAAGACGGTCGATCACTGCAGCAGGTGTTTTTGCCGGTGCCAGTATCGCCATCCAGGAATTGACCTCGAAGCCGGAAATACCCTGCTCGGCAACGGTGGACTGTTCGGGCATCAGCCGGCTGCGTTGTGCAGTGGTGGTGGCGATGATTTTCAGGCGACCGGTCTGCACCTGGGCGCGTACCGTAGGGATGCCGCCGCAGTAGAGCTGCACCTGATTGGTGATGAGATCGGCGACCGCGGCAGCGCCCCCCTTGTACGGCACATGGGTCATGTCGGCACCGGTGAGCAGCTTCAGCTGTTCGCCGCACAGATGTGGTGCCGAGGCATTGCCTGAAGAGGCGTAGTTGAACCAGCCGGGCTTCGACCTGGACAGGGCCACCATCTCGCGAACGTCTTTGACCGGCAGCGCCGCCGGCACCGCCATTACGTAAGGCACGCTGGCAAACAGGCTGACTGCGGCGAAATCGCTGAAGGCGTAAGGCAGTTTTGCGTAGACATGCGGGCTGATCGCGATCAGCCCGGCGGTGCCGAGCAGCAGCGTGTAGCCGTCGGGAGCCGAGCGGGCGACGATCTCGGCGCCGATCTGGCCACCGCCGCCGGGCCTTGTATCGATGATCACGTTGCGGCCGAATTGTTCGGCGAGGCGGTTGCCCAGTGCGCGGCCGATGATTTCGTTGCTGGCGCCGGCCGGATAAGGCACCACCAGCCGGATCGGCTTGTCCGGATAAGCCGTGGCGCCAGCTGTCGGGCTGGACAGCATCAGCAACATCGTCAGGCACAGGCAGTAGTCATATCGGCGCATCGCGATCCCCATCGGTTTCCGGACTGTCGGATTGCACTGCAGCAAGCATCAAACATACCAGAGCCGGCGTTACGCCACGGTTGCCCTTCCAGATTCGTGAATTCCGTTGTTTGACAGCCGCGGGACAGCCCAGCAAACTTTGCAAACGCTGTGTGACCCCCAAAAAGACGCTGCCGTAACGGCAGGTGCGCAGCCCACGCCCAGCACATCCAGGAGGAATCTCATGCTCAGCGATAAGGAACTGGAGCAGGTCGCACCTGCCGAATCCATTTTTCCGTCACCGATTCCGGTGCAGTGTGTCTCCAGCGACGAATACATGCCGCCGCCGCAGACCGAGAAGCAGCGCGAGTTCGAGGCGAGGGTCAAGGAATACGGCGCCGAACTGGCGAAAAAGCAGGGCGTATCGCGGCGGCACTTTTTCCAGTCCGCCGCCGGCATGGCCGCGGCCTTTGTCGCGATGAATGACACCTACGGCCCGCTGTACATGGTGAGCAAGGCCGAGGCGGCGACGCCGGACATGGCCAACGAGCGGGCGAAGGCGCTGAAAAACCAGTTCGTGATGGACATGCACACGCACTTCCTGCGTGACGATACGCCGATCAAGACCTTTGTTGCGCAGCGCGCCACCGTCGGCAAGCTCGGCTGGAACATTTCCCTGAACGAGAAGGAACAGACCATTGATGACCTGAAGTTTCCGAACTACTTCAAGGAAATCTTCATGGACAGCGACACCAAGGTCGCCTGCATCAGCGGTTCGTATTCGGTGGACCCGAAGTTCTCATTCCTTACCAACGACATGAAGTACGCCGCCCGCGAGAAGATCAACAAGGAGTCGGGCACCAAGCGCATGTTCTCGCACGCGATCTTCACCCCCGGCCATCCCGGCTGGCTGGACAAGGTCGAGGAGGAGCAGGCGCGGCTGAAGCCCGATTCGTGGAAGGGCTACACCATCGGTGACAACACCAACAAGCACCTGTCGAAGTGGCCGTTCCGCCTTGACGACGAGAAGGTGATGTATCCCTTCTACGAAAAGCTGGTGAAGTGGAGCAAGGACAATCCGAGCCTGAAGAACGTCTGCGTGCACAAGGGCCTGTTCCCGCCGGAAGTCGAGAAAAGTTTCCCGCACCTGCTCGAGTATTCGGACGTGCGTGACGTGGGCAAGGCAGCGAAGGACTGGCCGCAGCTCAATTTCGTGATCTACCACTCGGGCTGGCGCTGGACCGGACCGAACGCGCCGAAGTCGGCGTGGGACCACTTCGAGAAGACCGGCCGCATCGAGTGGGTCACCGACCTTGCTGAAATCCCCGAGAAGTACGGCGTGAAAAACGTCTACGGCGACCTCGGCCAGCTCTTCGCCTGGACCACTACCGCAAACCCGCGGTTGGGTGCGGCGGTGATGGGCACACTGATCAAGGGGCTTGGTGCCAGCAACGTGGTCTGGGGTACCGACGCGGTGTGGACCGGCGCGCCGCAGTGGCAGATCGAAGCGCTGCGCCGCCTCGAAATCCCGGAAGAGATGCAGCGGAAGTACGGTTACAAGCCGCTGGGCGCGGCCGACGGCGCGGTGAAAAACGCGATCTTCGGCGGCAACAACGCACGGCTCTACGGTGTGACGCCGAAGCAGCAGGCCGAAATCATCGTCGACCGTGTGGCGCAGATCAAGGAGAACTACGAGAAGGAAGGCCCGGGGCGCACCAACATGGCCTACGGGTTCGTCGCGAAAAAAGCCTGATCGTTCCGGCGTTGATCAACGGCGCGGCAAATGCCGCGCCGTTTTTGTTTCAGGAATGCCTTCAGCCGTGACGCCGCCCGATCTCCCGGATCACCGCCGCATTGTCCAGTTCCGCTTCCCCTGCACGCATGCAGCCCTCGACAATGTCCGTATAAGTCGACGCCAGCGGCAACTGCTGTTTCAGTTTTTCCGCCACTTCCAGCATCAACGAAAAATCCTTCAGCGTCTGCGCGATCTTGCCGTGGGGCGTGAAATCGCCGGCGATCATCTTCGCGCCCTTGACGTCCATGATCTGCGAATAGGCGGCAGAGTCTTTGGCCACGCCGAGGAAGGGTGTCAGCGGCAGGCCCATGCGCTGCGCGAAGACCAGTCCCTCGGCGAGTGCGGCGCGGTTGATGCCGAGGATCAGGTTGATCGCCAGTTTGGCGCGGCCGCCGTTGCCGGCTGCGCCGAGGTGGTGGCGGCGCGGGCAGATCGCGTCGAGCACGGGTTTCACCGCTTCGGCCGCTGCGGGGTCGCCACCGACCAGGCCGAGGGCATCGCCGCGTGCGGTCTGGTCGCTGGTACCGGACACCGGCATTTCAACAAGGCGCAGGCGTTCCGCGGGCAGCCGCGCGGCCAGTGCCGCGATGCGGTCGGGGTCGCAGGTGCTGACGCAGACCGCGGTCAGCGGCGGTTGACCGGCGGGTCGGGCCGCAGCGAGTGCGTCGCAGGCGGATTCGGCCTGGTCGGTGTTGAACACCGCCAGCACCACGGTATCGCAGTGGCTGGCGAGTTCGGCGAGAGAGGCCGCCGTGCCGGCGCCGATCGCGGTCAGCGCCGCGGCCTTGCCGGCATCGATGTCATAACCGATTACGTCCAGGCCGGCGCCGCGCAGGCGCTGCGCGCAGGCCGTGCCCATCAGTCCGCAGCCGGCAAGCCCCACGGGTTTGGCGGTCATCGTCACAGGTTGGGGATTCATCACTGTCCAGGAAGAATTCGGGAGGCGCCATTATAGGAACATGAGGTCGGCGGGACGGGGCGCATGGAAGCAGGCCTGGACCCGGGCACCAGAGGGGCGGGGCACTATATAATGCGCCACCCGCCGGCATAGCTCAGTTGGTAGAGCAACCGCCTTGTAAGCGGTAGGTCGTCTGTTCGATTCAGACTGTCGGCACCACCACTGCCGGTCGGTGATTACCGCGGGGCATCAGCGGTAATGCAATAAACCGAATAAAATCAATGGGTTATGTGTAGCACCCAAGAGCGGTGCGGCGTTGTCCTGCGGCAGCGCCGGGGGTATTGAATTTTTGACGGTCGGAATTATCTAACCGCCACAAAAAACACGCGGCCGCATGACGGCCGTGCTTCGCAACGGAGAGAGCAATTGATCAACGTCGAACACTTGGTGAAGGCCTTCGGCCCCAAGCTCGCCGTCAACGACGTGTCGTTCAGCGTCGAACGCGGTGAAGTGCTGGGTTTTCTGGGTCCCAACGGCGCCGGCAAGTCGACCACGATGCGCATGGTCACCGGCTACTACCCCCCGACCTCGGGCCGCATCACCATCGGCGGCCATGACATGGTCGAGGATCCGATCGCGGCGAAGCGCCTGATCGGCTACCTGCCGGAAAACGCGCCGGGTTATGCCGACATGACGGTCAACGGCTTCCTCAATTTCTGCGCCGAGCTGCGCGGCCTGCAGGGCGACGCCCGCAAGCGCGCGGTGCATCGTGCGGTGGAGCTGTGTTTCCTCGAGAACGTGCTCTACCAGTCGATCGACACGCTGTCGAAGGGCTACAAGCACCGCACCTGCCTCGCGCAGTCGCTGATCCATGATCCCGAAGTGCTGATCCTCGACGAGCCGACGGATGGCCTGGACCCGAATCAGAAGCACGAGGTGCGCGGCCTGATCAAGCGCCTCGGCGAAAGCAAGGTGGTGATTTTCTCCACCCACATCCTCGAAGAGGTCGAAGCGGCCTGCTCGCGGGTGATCATCATTGACCGCGGCCGTATCGTCGCCAGCGGCACCCCGGCGGAACTGAAGGCACGCTCGCCCGAAGGCAAGCTCGACGAGGTGTTCCGCGCGATCACGCTGCCCGACACCGTCAAACACGAGCCCAATCACGAGGTGCACGCATGAACGCCTGGGCCAACATCCGCACCATCATGAAACGCGAGCTGGCGGGTTACTTCACCTCGCCGATCGCCTACGTGTTCCTGGTGATCTTCCTGCTGCTCACCGGCTTTTTCACCTTCACCATCGGCAATTTCTTCGAGCGCGGCGAAGCCTCGCTGGTGTCCTTCTTCACCTGGCACCCCTGGCTGTACCTGTTCCTGGTGCCGGCCGCGGGCATGCGCCTGTGGTCCGAAGAGCGGCGCCTCGGCACGATGGAACTGCTGCTGACCATGCCGGTGACCACCTGGCAGGCCATCGTCGGCAAGTTCCTCGCCTCCTGGCTGTTCCTCGCGCTGGCGCTGCTGCTGACCTTCCCGGTGGCAATCACCGTCAACTACTTCGGCGACCCCGACAACGGCGTGATCTTCGCCGGCTACGTCGGCAGCCTGATGCTCGCCGGCTCGTACCTCGCGGTGAGCTGCATGACTTCCGCGCTGACGCGCAACCAGGTCATCAGCTTCATCCTGTCGGTGATGATCTGCCTGTTCCTGATCCTCGCCGGCTACTCGCCGGTGACTGACCTCTTGACGCGCTACGCCAGCCCGGTGGTGGTTGAAGTCATCGCCGCGTTCTCGGTGATGACCCACTTCGAAGGCTTCCAGCGCGGCGTGCTCGACACCCGTGACGTGGTGTTCTTCGGCTCGGTGATCGGCTTCATGCTGTTCGTCACCGGCGTGATCATCCGCAACCAGCGCGCGGGATAACACGAACATGAAAAACAAGAACCTCGAAACCCTGATCTATTCCGCCGGCGGCATCGTCGCGCTGGCGGTGATCCTGATCGCCGCCAACTTCCTGTTCAGCGCCTTCAATGCGCGTATCGACCTCACCGACGGCCGCGTCTACACGCTGTCCGAGGGCACGCGCTCGATCCTCGGCAAGCTCGAAGCGCCGGTGAAGATCCGCTTCTACTACTCGCAGGGCAGCGCCGCGGTGCCGCCCGGCCTGAAGACCTTCGCCAGCCGCGTCGAAGACGTGCTCAACGAGTTCAAGTCCGCCTCCGGCGGCAAGGTCATCATCGAGAAATTCAATCCCGAGCCGGATTCGGACGCCGAGGAATCGGCGGCACTCGACAACGTCGAAGGCCAGATGACCAACACCGGCGAGAAGTTCTACCTCGGCCTGTCGGTGTCCTTCCTCGACCAGAAGTCGGCGATTCCGGTGCTGACGCCGGACCGCGAGCGCCTGCTCGAATACGACATCGTGCGTTCGATCTCGCAGGTGGCGCAGGCGAAAAAGCCGGTGATCGGCATCATGAGCAACCTGCCGGTGCTTGGCCGCTCGCTCGATCCGGTGAAAAAGCAGCAGCCGACCGAACCCTGGGTGCTGGCCTCCGAACTCAAGCGCATTTTTGACGTGCGCAAGGTCGAGCTCAACGCGACCAAGATCGACGACGACATCAAGGTGCTGCTGGTGATCCACCCGCGCGACATCCTTGAGCCGACCGAGTACGCCATCGACCAGTTCGTGCTGCGCGGCGGCAAGGTCATCGCCTTCGTCGACAGCTACGCCTACTTCGACCAGCAGCCGGACATGCAGAATCCCTTCGGTGGCAGCGCCGCCGGAAATTCCAACCTGCCGACGCTGTTCAAGGCCTGGGGTGTCGAGCCGAGCCAGGGCAAGGTTGTTGCCGACCTCACCTTCGCCAGCGGCGAAGGCCCGCGCCTGCTGCCGACGCTGCTGTCGCTGAACACGGAAGCGTTAAATCTGGATGACGTGGTAACCAGCCAGGTCGGCACGCTGCTGATGCCTTTTGCCGCGAGTTTCCAGGTCAAGCTGCCGGAAGGCCTGAAGCAGACCACGCTGGTGCACACCTCGAAAAACTCGATGCTCGCCGACCTGATCATTGCCACGCTGTCGGGCGAGCCTTCGACCCGCGGCTTTCAGCCCTCGGGCAAGGAAGAACCGCTGGCGATGCGCCTGACCGGCAAATTCAAGACCGCCTTTCCCAACGGCAAGCCGGCCGATCCCTTTGCCCGCGGCAAGCCGGTTGATGCGGCGCAGTTCGAAGCCGACCGCAAGGCGCACCTGCGTGAATCGGCGGCGGAGAACACCGTGGTGGTGGTCGGCGACGTCGACATGCTCACCGACGGCGCTGCCGTTGATATCCAGGAAATGTTCGGCCAGCGCGTGGCGGTGCCGCGCAACGGCAACCTCGCCTTTGCCCAGGGCCTGGTCGAGCAGCTCGCCGGCGACAGCGCGCTGATCAACCTGCGCAGCCGCGCGGCTTTCAGCCGTCCGCTGACGGTGATCAAGCAGATGGAAGCGCGTGCGCAGGAAGCCTACCTCGGCAAGATCAAGGGCCTCGAAGACACGCTGAACCAGACCACCGAGAAGCTGCAGGCGCTGCAGAAAGGCGGCAAGTCGGCCTCGGCCAGCGGCGGCGCGATCCTGACGGCGGAACAGCAGGCCGAGCTGGAAAACTTCCGCAAGAAATCGATCGAGACGCGCAAGGAACTGAAAGAGGTGCGCAAGAACCTGCGTGAAGACACCGAGGCGCTGCAGATGCGCACCAAGATCATCAACATCGCGCTGGTGCCGCTGCTGGTGGCCTTGCTCGGCATCGGTCTCGCCATCGTCAAGCGCCGCAAGGCCAACCTGAGAATAAAAAGCGGAGCACGCACGTCATGAACCGCAAACAGTTCCTGTGGCTGCTGCTCGCGGTGGCGCTGCTCGGTGGCGCCAGCCTCGCGATGTTCTGGAAGGACCTGACGGCCTACCGCTCAAGCGAAGCCAAGATCGGCGCGCGGCTGATGCCCGAGCTGAAGATCAGCGACATCGCCAAGGTCCGCCTGCAGGATGCCAACAGCGAAACCACGCTGGTGCAGAAAGACAAGTTCTGGCGTGTCGAGCAGCGCGGCGGTTATCCGGCCGACTTTGCCGAGATCAGCGGCTTCATCCTGAAACTGCTCGATGTCAAAGTGCTGCAGTCCGAACCGGTGGGCGCCAGCCTTCACGGCCGTCTGAATCTGCTCGCTCCGGGCAAAGGCACGGGCAAGGACGGCAAGGAAGGTGTCGGCACGCTGGTTGAATTGTCCGATGCCTCGGGCAAGGTGCTGGCCAGCCTGGTGCTGGGCAAGGTCTCGCTGAAAAAGGATCCGCTCAACCCGCTGCCCAATGCCAAGGACGGTGTACCTGCCGGTCGCCATGTCCTGCCGCCGGGACGCACGGACATCGTGGTTGTCGTTTCCGATCCGCTGGAGAAGGCCGATACCGCGCCCGGTGCCTGGGTGGCCAGGGATTTTTTCAAGGCCGACCGCATCCGCTCGCTGCAGCTGTCGGGTGAGGGCGTGTCGGGCTGGAAAATCGGCCGTGACGAAGAGTGGGGCCAGTGGAAGTTCACCGGTGGCGGCGGCATGCTCAATCCGAGCGCCGCAGTTTCCGTGACCAATGCGCTGGGCAGCCTTGCTTTCAGTGATGTCGTCACCGACGACAAGCTGGGCAATGACAAGGTCGCGATACTCACCGCAGAAACCTTCGACAACCTGACCTACGTGATCCGCCTCTCGCCGCAGGCCGATGGCGAGTACATCGTGCGCTTCAAGGTCAGCGGCGCGCCGCCGAAAACGCGCAAGTCCGAGCCCAAGGAAAAACCCGAGGACAAGGAAAGGCTCGACAAGGAATACGCCGAATCGCTGCAGCGCCTCGAGGCGCGGGTGATGCTGGAACAGGCGCGCTCGCAGTGGGCCTATCGCCTGCCAGCGAAAACGGTGTCGCAGTTGCTGCTCAAGCGCGAGCAGATGGCCGTCCCCGGCCGCTGACCCAAAAAAAAGCGCAACGGGTTAGCGTTGCGCTGAAGTGCCCACCGGGGAGGCGGACTCAGGGGTAGCCAGAAACCAGAATCGCGGCCCGGCATCGGCCGGGCAACATGCATCAGAGGACTCCACCGTAACGCCGGACCCGACGGTCTGATGTCTGGAGGAGTGCCTGTTTTTACGGCCAATTCCGTATTTCACTTGAGATATACCTGTAAGCCGTTGTTTTTATTGATAAAATTTACCGGTATACTCATGGCATGAACAAAGTCTTGCCCAAGGTCCTGCCCATATTGCTGCTGACTTCCATGCTGCCCGGCTGCGCGATGACGCTGTACGGCCAGCAAAGCAGTGGTGGCGGGCAGACTTCCACAACAACCGGCGCCGCAGTGCGCGGCAGCGCGCAGTCCGGCAATGCGCGGTTCAGTGGCTCCTTCGGCGCGCCGCCATCGGCACAGGCCACTGGCGGCCAGGTCACGCTGTCGCGTGGCGGTTCGGCGGCGCTGGTCATTGGCCTGGCCGTGGTCGGCACCGGTGAGGCGCTGCAGCGCTGGTGGCGTTCCGGCGAGCGCCGTGAAACCGCTGTCCGTGAACCATTGTCGCCGGACGGCATCTCACATACCTGTTCCTGTTATGGCTGGCAGCCGGAATTGACGCAGAACCCGCCGACGCAGTAAGTTGCAGGCCCTGAAAACGCGGCATGACCCGGCGGATCCACCGCCATGCCGCAGAAAAAAATGCAGTCAACGCAGCCCGTCGCAGGCTGCGGTTTTTTTATCACCGGAGGTGGCATCCGCCATGAGCAATTACAAAGTCCCGCAGTCGCCGGTATTTCCCGCCGGCAAGACCTGGGCGTTCAAGAAACGTCCCGGCATCTACGAATCCGACGTCACCGCACTGGTGCGCCACATGCTCGAGGATGAAACCATCCGCGAAGACCAGCGTGCCGCATGGGAACGCTGGCGCAACGACCCCGCGGGGCTGCGTCGATGAACGCGCGTCCGATCCTGCTCGCTGCGGCAGCCTTCGCAGCAGCCTCATTGGCCACATTCACCGCGGCCGCGCAAAGTTATCCGCAGCGCCCGGTGCGTTTTGTCGTGCCCTACGCCCCCGGCGGCAGCACCGACACGCTGGCGCGTTCGATGGGCAGCAAGATGTCCGAACTGCTGGGCCAGCAGGTGGTGATCGATAATCGGCCAGGTGCGAATGGCGACATCGGCATGACCATCGTCGCCCGCGCCCCGGCCGACGGTTACAGCATCGTGCTCGGCTACATCGCCAACCTCGGCATCGGCCCCAGCCTCTATGACAAGATGCCCTACGACCCGATCAAGGACTTTGCCTCGATCACCCAGGTCGCCGGCGCCTCGAACATTTTTGTGACCCATCCCTCGCTGCCGGCGAAGAACTTCAAGGAATTCATCGCTTACACCAAGGCCAACCCGAAAAAGGTCAGCTTTGCCACCGCAGGTGTCGCCAGCGTCGGTCACCTCACCGGCGAACTGCTTAACGACATGGCCGGCATCGACATGCAGCACATCCCGTACAAGGGCAGCGGCCAGGCGATCACCGACCTCGTCGGCGGCCACATCAAGGTGATGATCAGCGGCATGGCCTCCACACTGCCGCATGTGCGTTCGGGCAAGCTCAACGGCATCGTCACCACGGGTCTCAAGCGCACACCGGCGACGCAGGACATCCCGACGATTGCGGAAACCTATCCGGGTTTTGAATCGAGCTCATGGTTCGGCGTGCTCGCCCCGGCAGGCACACCCAAACCCATCGTCACGCGCCTGAACACCGAGATCCACAAGTCGCTCCAGGACGCCGCCGTGGCCAAGCGCCTCGCCGCGGTGGGCTTCGAGATCACCTACGGCACGCCGGAGGAATTCACCCACTACATCAAGTCCGAGATCAAGAAATGGGCGAAGGTGGTGAAGGCTTCGGGGGCGAAGCCGGAGTAATGGTTGCCTTGCTCAAAAACAAAACCCCGCTTCGGCGGGGTTTTGTTTTTTCGGAGGGATTACTTGCTACAAATCGAGGAATCTGACGCGCTGCTTTTGTATCCCATGTGATACAATTGCGCCATGATCGAAATCCACCAAACCGAAGTCTATGCATCATGGTTTGATGCCTTGCGTGATCGCATAGCCAAAGCGCGGATCGATATTCGCATACGGCGGCTGTCGCTTGGCAATCCTGGCGATGTAAAGCCAGTCGGAGAAGGGGTTTCGGAATTGCGAATCGATTATGCACAGGGCTACCGGGTTTATTTTGTTAAAAGAGGGCAGTCCGTGGTTGTGCTTTTGGCTGGTGGAGACAAGAAAACCCAAGCTGGAGATATCAAGAAAGCGATTGAGCTTGCTAGACACGTCAAGGAGTGAATGTCATGCCTAAAACTGTAAAAACCCGTCTTTGGGATCCGGCCGAGCATCTAGAAACCGAGCAAGACATGGCTGCCTATCTGGAAGCAGCGCTTGCTGAAGGGGAGCCTTCACTGGTGGCAGCCGCGCTTGGCGATATTGCACGTGCAAAAGGCATGGCGCAAATTGCCCGCGAAACAGGGCTGGGACGGGAAAGCCTTTACAAGGCTCTGTCTGTTGATGGAAATCCGGAATTCGCAACCGTGATGAAAGTGATTGGTGCTTTGGGGTTGAAGCTGCATGCCACGCCATCAGCCTGACTTTGAAAAGCCAAGTTGCGGGTTATCGGATATCAACCAAGAAACCCAGCCCGGCCCTTTAAAACGATCCAGCGTTTTTGTCGTATAAAACTAGTTAGGCCCCTGCAATGACCGTAGCGGAGAGCATCAAGCAGTTCTGCTCATACTTCGAGCGTGAAGTTGATGCTATCGGTCGTGTCGAAGTTGCGAATGACCCGGATATCAATACTGGTGCGGGGAATCAATCCCGGTATCGGAAGGTGCTCTATGTCACCGCGATCGACACCCTCGCGAACTTGCGCTTTCACAAATCGGCTTACCCGCAACTTTGGCGTCGAAATCGCGAACGATTCATACGCTTCTTAAAAGAGTTCGGGTCATGGCCTGAGGGTGATCTGGTGAGCATTCATTTTCTAAAGGACGAGCTCGAAGCAGCAAAACTCCTTGATAAGCCCTTGGGGCGGCATGTCGCGGCGAAGTTGTCGAATTTTTCTACCGAAGACGGGGGGTCCTTGCCATGTTCCGAGATAGACGAGCCGCTATCCACACTACTAGCACTCGCGATAACCGAGAAAGAAGAAGAGGTACTTCACGAATACCAGCACCTTGCTCTCTTTTATCGATATCGAAACAGCTTGGTCCACGAGTCAAGACAACCGGGCAAGGCGATGGAGGTATTCGACAGTAACGGTGGGCCTTACTACCACGGATACATCAACGATCCCCGATGGTACCTAGCATATCCGCCGCCTCTTTTTGAGGCATTGCTCAAGCGGTCGATTGCTGCGTTTCGAGCGTATCTGGAAGCAAATCAGATCGATCCTTATTGCATGGTCGAAGACAAGGCACGTTGGTGACGAATCGCCCTGATTCCAGGTCGAACGGACGGGCCGCTAGCACAGTGCCCCTTCGAGGGTCGTTGCTGGGCCGCCGTTCACCAAGACGTTATCTTTCCCTCGCAACCTACCGCCGCGCAACCCCCAGCCTCTCGTAAATCGGCCGTATCTGCTCCCGTAACCGATGCCGGTTGCGTGCCAGAAACAGCGCTGCCGCTACACAACTGAGCCCACCTATCGTGAGCGTCGCCCGCGGCCCGATGAAGTCAGCCAAGGCGCCGGCGACGAGCCCGCCGAAGGGCATCACGCCGAGGAAGGCGGCGGTGTAGAGGCTCATCACCCGCCCGCGTTTGTCGTCATCGACGATGGTCTGCAGGATGGTGTTGACCGAGACCGAGGTGGCGAGGATGCCGAAGCCGACCACGGACAAGAGCGGCAGTGCGATCCACACCGAAGGGGCGTTGGCGAACAGGGTCAGTGCGGTGCCGGCCGCGAGCACGGTGAAGATGATCAGCCGGATCAGGCCGCGCGCGTTGCTGCGCGAGGCGAGGTACAGCGTGGCGCAGATCGCGCCGCCACCGGAGGCGCTCATCAGCCAGCCCATCAGCCGGGAGTCGCCCTGGAAGACTTCGCGCACCATCACCGGCATCAGCGTCGAGTACGGCGTGGCGAGCAGGGCCACCACCATCAGCGTCAGCAGCAGTGCGCGGATCGGCAGCAGGTTCCAGCTGTAGGCAAAGCCTTCGCGCAGGCCGGCGACCAGCCGCTGCTTGGAAGGTTCACGCGGCAGTGCGGTGACGCGGATCATCAAGAAGGAGATCAGCACCGCGACGTAGGTGAAGGCGTTGATCAGGAAGCAGTGCGCCTCGCTGAGCACGCCGATCAGTACGCCGGCCAGTGCCGGACCGACCATGCGTCCGCTGTTGGCCATCAGCGAGGTCAGTGCGATGGCATTGGGCAGGTCTTCCTTGCCGTCGACCAGTTCGAGCAAATAGGCGTGGCGGATCGGCAGTTCGATCGCGACCAGCACACCCATGACCATTGCCAGCGTGATGATGTGCCAGGGCGCGAGGATGCCGGCGAGAGCCAGTGCGGCAAGTGTCGCGGCCTGCAGCAGTTCAAGCACCTGGGTGGCGAACATCGTGCGATGCAGGTTGCAGCGATCGGCCCACCAGCCGGCCACGGGTGCGAGCAGCAGGATCGGCAGGCTGCTGGCGAAAGCGAGCACGCCGAGCAGGGTGGCTGAACCGGTGAGCCGGTAGAGCAGCCAGCTCTGTGCCACCATCTGGATCCAGTAGCCAATCAGCGCAAAAATCTGGCCGCCGAGGAAGAGCCGGAAATTGCGGTGGCGCAGTGCGCGCAGTGAAGGCAGTGCCATGATTTTTTTGCGAAAGCGGGATTCTACTTCATGGACTTCACGGCAGGGCGAGGGGTCGGCTGCGATACAATGCGGACATCCCATGACTGCAGATTCCCAAGCGCCCGCAGCCGCCGCGGCGCGCATGATCACCATCTATCAGCTGCTCGCGCTGGTGGTATTCTGGAACGGGGCCTACAAGGGCGCGCGCGTGGTCAACACGCTGTATGCGCTGGAACTCGGCGCCACACCGCTGCACACCGGCCTGCTGCTCGCCACCTACGGCATATTCCCGCTGCTGCTCGCGGTGCCCTGTGGCCGCATCGTTGACCGCTACGGTTCACGCATCCCCATTCTTGCCGGCATGGTGGTGAGCACGCTGGGCGCACTGCTGCCCTGGTTCACACCCAGCCTGCCGCTGTTGTTTGCCGCCGCCGCGGTCACCGGTTTTGGTTTCATCCTGAGCCAGGTCGCGTTGCAGTCGCTGGTCGGTTCGCTAGGTGATGGCGCGGCGCGCTCCAACAACTTCAACCTTTATGCGCTGGTGATCGCGGTGGCCGATTTTGCCGGCCCGGTGATCGCCGGTTTCTCGATCGACCAGATTGGCCATGCCCGTGCCTATCTGGTGTTTGCCGCGATGTGTGCGGTGGCAGCCATCGGCATGGCCGTGTTCGCCCGCCGCATCCCGCGTCCCGGCAAGCCGCGTTCGCGGCCCGCCGGCTCGCGCATGATTGACCTGGTCCGCGATGCCGACATGCGCCGGGTGCTGATCGCCGGCGCGGTGGTGATGACCGCGATTGACCTCTTCCAACTCTACATGCCCCTCTACGGCCACCAGGTCGGGCTTTCGGCTTCGGCGATCGGCATGATCCTCGGTGCTGCCGCTGCGGCCTCATTCGTGTCGCGGGCGCTGATCCCGGTGCTA
Organism: Burkholderiales bacterium; assembly: GCA_019751125.1. GTDB lineage: Bacteria > Pseudomonadota > Gammaproteobacteria > Burkholderiales > SG8-41. Next base: position 15,682 of record JAIENU010000211.1, read on the forward strand.
CTGCGCCACTTTGGCGAAGAGCGCACGCTGCTTTACTCGCTGTTCCTGACTGCCGCAATGTTTGTGCTGATCCCGTTGTTCTCGAACGCGGTGGTGCTGGGCCTGATCTGTTTCGTGCTCGGCTTCGGCATGGGCCTCGGCCAGCCGCTGACGGTGATCCTCTGCTACAACTATTCGCCACAGGGGCGTTCCGGAGAATCACTGGGGCTGCGCATCGCGATCAACAATTCTATGCATGTGGTGGTGCCGGCATTTTTTGGCGGGGTTGGTGCCGCACTGGGGCTGGCGCCGGTGTTCTGGGTCAACGCCGGCCTGATTGCCGCGGGCAACTGGTTTGTGCGCCGCCGTCCGGCGGGCTGAAAAAGAAACGGAACCGCACACGTGTCGATCCACACCGTACTGTTTATCATCCTGCTGAACATGCTGGCTTTCCGCGGCAGCAAGGTGCTGGTGTCGCTGTTTGCGCTGGAGCTGGGCGTGCCGCAGGTCATGCTCGGTGTGATCATCGCCCTGTATTCGCTGTGCCCGATGCTGCTTGCGCTGTACATCGGCAAACTGGCCGACCGCATCGGTGTGCGCTGGCCGATGTTGCTGGGCTGCCTCGGCCTGTCGCTGGCGCTGATGCTGCCGGGCCTGCTGCCTTCGTCGTATACGCTGTACCTGTCAGCGCTGCTGATCGGCACCTCGCATGTGTTCTACAACGTCTGCGCGCAAAACCTCGTCGGCATGCTGAGCACGCCGGAGGCGCGCATCCGCAATTTCGCCAACTTCGGCCTGGTCATCGCCAGCGGCGGTTTTCTCGGGCCGATTATTGCCGGCTTCGCCATCGATCATGTCGGCCATGCCAACGGTTACCTGTGCATCGCCGTGAGCCCGCTGATTGCGGCCGCGATTATTTATGCCCACCGCCGCCACCTCGATGCGCTGCGCGGCAACAAGATCAAGGGCGAGGAGGCCGCGGTGTACGCGGTGGGCCTGCTCAGCAACGTGCCGCTGCGCCGCACGCTGATCACCAGCGGCATCATCCTTACCGCGATCGACCTGTTCCAGTTCTACATGCCGATCTACGGCCATGCCATCGGCCTGTCGGCTTCGGCGATCGGCGTGGTGCTGGCGATGTTTGCCGGGGCCTCGTTCATCGTGCGCACCATCATGCCGCGCATCGTTTCGCATTTCGGCGAGGAGAAGGTGCTCGCCGCCGCGATTTTTATTGCCGCCGCGACCTATCTGCTGTTTCCCTGGGTGGAGAACGTGGTGCTGCTGGGGGCGATTGCCTTCCTGCTCGGGCTCGGTACCGGCTGCGGCCAGCCGCTGACCCTGAGCATGATCTATGCGCGCGCGCCGGAGAACCGTTCCGGTGAGGCGCTGGGCCTGCGCATGGCCATCAACAACGTGACCCACCTTGCGGTACCGCTGTTCTTTGGCGCGCTGGGCAGTGCTTTCGGCGTGGCCCCGGTATTCCTCGCCAATTCGCTGATGCTGACCACTGCCGGCATGCTCAGCCGCCGCCAATAGTTTTGATTGATTGATATCCACAGGAGTACGACCGTGAAAATCGCCATCATCGACGACTACCAGGACGCCTTCCGCAGCCTTGACTGCGCCAAACAGCTGGCCGGCCATGAACTCATGGTCTTCACCGACACCGAAAAGGATCCGGCGAAACTCGCCGCGCGGCTGCAGGACGCCGAGATCGTGGTGCTGACCCAGCAACGCTCGAAAATGCCGCGCGCGGTGATCGAGAAGCTGCCCAAGCTGAAACTGCTGAGCCAGACCGGCCGCAATGTCTATCACATCGACATTGCCGCCTGCACCGAGAAGGGTGTCCTGGTCTCGGCGGGCGGCGGCGGCAATCCCAGCCCCACCGCGGAACTGGCCTGGGGCCTGATCCTCGCCGCGCTACGCCGCATCCCGCAGGAAGTGCAGCGCATGAAGAATGGCCAGTGGCAGGGTTCGGTCGGCACTGGACTGGCCGGCAAGACGCTGGGCATCTACGCCTACGGCCGCATCGGCAGCCTGGTGGCCAATGTCGGCAAGGCCTTCGGCATGCGCGTGTGGTGCTGGGGTCGCGAAGGCTCGACCGCCAAGGCGAAGGCCGCAGGCTTCGAGGTCGCACCGAGTCGCGGGGCCTTCTTCGCCGAGTCCGATGTGATTTCGATCCACCTGCCGCTGAACGACGGCACCCGCGGCATCGTCACGCTCGATGACCTCGGCCGCATGAAAAAGAGTGCGCTGATCGTCAACACCAGCCGCGCGCCGATCATCGCCAAAGACGCGCTGGTTACTGCACTGAAAGCCGGCCGCCCCGGCCGCGCCGCGATCGACGTCTATGAAGAAGAGCCGGTCATCGGCGGCAACCATCCGCTGGTGGCGATGGACAATGTGGTGTGCACGCCGCACCTCGGTTATGTCGAGGAAAAAACCTACGAGTCGTACTACGGTACGGCAGTGGAGCAGATCCAGGCGTTTGTTTCGGGCAAGCCGATCAATGTCGCCAACCCGGAAGTGCTCAAAAAATAAAAGCAGATGATGCGGTAGATGAGGCGGAGGAGAAAGTCATGAGCACCAAAAAAATGCGTTGCGGCGTTGCCGCGGTCGAAGCGCTGCGCGCCGCCGGTGTGACCAAGGTCTTCGGGCTGATGGGCTCGAGCACGCTGGAAATGTACGACGCGCTGTATGACGCGAAGGACATCGAATACATCGGCGTGCGCCACGAAAACTGCGGCATGCACATGGCCGATGCCTATGGCCGGGTGACACAGACACCGGGTGTGTTCATCTGCGGCCAGGCCGGTCCCGGTTCGGCGAACATGGTGCTGGGCCTGGCGCAGGCGAAATTTGCCTATTCGCCGGTGGTGGCGATTACCGGGCTGGCTTCGACCGAACACCTTGGCCGCGACGCATTCCAGGAAATCGACCAGAACACGCTGTTTCTGCCGGTGACCAAGCGCGTGATGACCGTGCCGCGGCCGAAGCGGATTCCGGAATTCATCCTCGAGGCCTTCCGCCTCGCCAACTCGGGGCGGCGCGGTCCGGTGGTGGTGAACATTCCGCGCGACCTCTTCAACCACGAGATTCCGGTGGGCTGGCCGATGGCCGCACCGGCGAGCGGCCGGCCGCCGGCCGCCGATCCGGCGTCGCTGGCCGAGATCAGCAAACTGATCCTGGCTGCGAAACGTCCGGTGATCCACGCCGGCGCTGGCATCAAGTGGTCGCGTTCGAGCGCCAAGCTCGCCGCGCTGGCAACGCAGTTGCAGATTCCGGTGACCAGCTCCGCCGGCCATGCCGACATCCTGCCGGTGGATTTTGAGTTGCACGCCGGTGGCGTCGGCCCGCGCGGCAATCCGGTGGCGAGCCAGCTTACGCGCGAGGCCGACCTGATCATCGCCCTCGGCACGCGGCTGGGTTTCAACACCACCTTCTACAAGTACACCGACATCTCGGCCGATGCGAAGATCATCCACATCGACGTCGATCCCGCCGCGCTGGGCCGCTATTTCCCAGCGGCGCTGGCGATCACCGCCGATGCCGGCGCGCTGATCGACGGTCTTGCCGCGCTGATGGCGCCGATTGCCGCGGGCAAGGCGCCGTGGCATGCGCGCAACGAGGCGTACTTCAAGCAGCGCGCCGCGCTGTGGGCCGAGCGCGAGGCTTCAGGCGCGCGCAGCGGCACGCCGATGCACCCGGACGTGATCTACGCCGAAGTGCGCAAGGCGGCGCCGCGCAATTCGATTTTCACGCTGGATGCCGGCACCACCGGGTTTCAGGCGACCGACCAGCTGCCCTGCTACGAAGCGCCGGCGCTGCTGACGCCGCTGGACTGCGGCATGGTCGGCTTTTCCTATTCAGCGGCGATCGGCGCCAAGGTCGGCGCACCGCAGCGCGCGGCGATTTCGCTGATGGGCGACGGCGGCTTCGGCATGACCATGGGCGAGATGACCACCGCGGTGGCGAGCAACATCCCCGCCATCGGCATCGTGATGGACAACGGCACCTGGGGTTCGGAAATCGCCTACCAGCGCGACTTCTACCAGGAGCGCTACATCGGCGCCCATGTCCACAGCCCGCGTTTTGACGAGGTGATGAAGCTCACCGGCGGCAACGGCTATCATCCGACCGCACCCGGCGAAACCGCCGATGCGCTGCGCGACGCACTGAAGGCCGGCAAGCCGGCGATCATCCACGTCAAGGTCGATCCGGCAGCGACCATCAGCTTCCGCAAGGACGCGCTGCAGAAACGCGCCTGAACGACGCTGCCGAAACCGGAGGCATGTGATGAACCTGCCACTTACCTTTCCGCTCATTTGGCCTATTACACCGCTGCAGGCGATCGACTACCTCGGTGTCGCGGTGTTCGCCGCCAGCGGCGTGCTCGCCGCGGGACGCAAGCACCTCGACTGGTTCGGCGTGCTGGTGATCGCCACCGTCACCGCGGTCGGCGGCGGCACGCTGCGCGACCTGCTGATCGACCGCCAGGTGTTCTGGCTGACCAGCACTGCTTATCTGTGGGTGATCCTCGCCGCGACGCTGGCGACGATGCTGGTGGTGCGGGTACGTGAAATTCCGCTGCGTGCCCTGCTGATTGCCGATGCGCTGGGGCTTGCGCTGTTCGCGGTGAGCGGCGCACGCATCGCCGAAGCCGCCGGTTACGGCGGCATCGTGGTGGTGATCCTCGGCACGATGACCGGCGTGGCGGGCGGTGTGCTGCGCGACATCCTGATTGCGGAGATCCCGCTGCTGCTGAAAAGCGGCGAGATTTACGCCACCGCGGCGCTGGCCGGCATCATTGTCTATCTGCTGCTGCAGATGGCCGGCGTGGATCGCATGATGGCCGGTTATGCCGGCATGGCGACCATAGTCGTGCTGCGCTTTGTGGCGATTTTTTCCGGGCTGCGCGTGCCGTCGCTGCGGCTGGGCGAGCCGCAAGACCACGAACGGCGCGACCGCTAGCGCCGCCTGGCGCTTCAGTGCAGGTGGCGGTTGCGCGGGTGCAGCGGGATGACCGTCGAGCTGCCGGGCGTGGTGGTTTCAGCCGCGGCTTTCTCCGGTTTGTGCGCATCAAACATGCGCGTCACCATGTCGGTGACCTGCTCGACTTCGGTCTTGCCGATGTGGCGTGACAGCATCAGGCTGAGATCCTCGACCACGCACTGGCGGCGGAATTCATGGATCGCTTCCGGCGTCGGTCCGACGAAGAACTGGTAGAACTCGTCCTCGCCGCTGTCCGGGTAATAGGTGACTTCAACCTCGGAGGCGTATTCGGTCAGCGGGCCCAGCGCATTGCAGGCCTCGGTCAGCTTGTTGTGGAAGCTGCGGCCGACATCACCGGTCCAGCAGATGCTGACCACGCGGTCGCGCGTGTCGTAAACAATGCCCTGTTCATCGCGCTCGAGGCTCTTGGCATCGGCGAGGTGATCGGCATCGACGTAATCGAGCCAGGGGCGCAGCGCGAGTTCCACCTGCGACAGGCGGACGCCCTTGCACAGGAAGACACTGCCGTGGACATGCACTTCGGTTTTCATTGCGGCGAACTCCGCTGGGAACTGCAGGATTGCGAGGGGCGCAAGGATAACACAGCACGCCGGGACATTAAAAAATGTTCAATAAAAACAATGACTTATGAAATATCCTGGGGCGCGGCGGTAATCCGCCACGCCGCCCGGCTCAGGCCCGGGCGGGACGCTGGGAGGGGATGAACAGCACCAGCAGATTGGCGACGATGATGGTACCGGCGAGGAAGTAGAACGCGGCATACACATTCCAGGTGTCGGCGATCACGCCGAACAGCGCCGGCGCGATGCTGCCGCCGATCGACAGGATGGTGAACTGCAGGCCGACGCCGGTGCCGGCGAGATGTTTGGGCGTGTTTTCCACCGCCCAGGCCTGCATCACCGGGCGCATCGCGTAGAGGAAAAAGCCGACCAGCGCGACAAACACGATGAACACCAGCGACTGGCCGACGAACACCATGCCGATGATGGTGACGCCGGTGAGCAGCATGCTCGACAGCACCACTTTTTGCCGGCCGACCTTGTCCGAGAGATGGCCGGCGATCGGGCCGGCGATCAGGCCGGCGACCTGCAGCACGGTCATGCACAGGCCCACCGCGATCGGCGAGTAGCCCTGTTCATAGGCGAGGTACACCGGCAGGAATACCAGCAGCCCGGTCTGGGTCAGCGTGCGGAAGCCGGCGCTGACGCAGATCAGCATCAGCGTGCGGTCGCGCACCAGGCCCATCAGGTCAGAGAAGTATTTTTTGGCATCAAAGCGCGGGCGTTCGCCGCCGTCATGTTTGGCGTTGACGTCGTCCTCACCGCGGCTGGTGGCGAGCGCGCCGACCAGCATCACGATCAGCGTCGCCATCACGATGCCGGGCGCGATGTTGATCACCACGACTTCGCGCCAGCTGAACCAGGCGAGCAGCGTGCCGGCGGCCAGCGGCGCGAGGGCTTCGCCGACGTTGCCACCCATGCCGTGGAACGAGAGCACCAGGCCCTTCCTCTGCGGATAGCGGTGGGCCAGCGTCGGGATCGCCGCCGGATGCCAGATGTTGTTGCCGATGCCGACCAGCATCAGGCAGATCACCAGCATCCACAGGCTGCTGGTCAGGCTCATCAGCGCATACGGAAAGCCGACCCAGAACAGCGAGGCCGCCATCAGATAGCCTTTTTTGCCGACCGCATCGACGAACATGCCGCCGGGCAGATTGGAGATCGCGCCGGCGATGTGCTGCATGCTCATCAGGAAGCCGATCTCGGTGTACGACAGGCCGAGTTCCTTGCCGATCAGCGGCAGCAGCACGTAGAAAGTGGCGGGGTACCAGTGGGTCAGGCCGTGCCCTGCGGAAATCAGCCAGACATCTCGGAAGCTGCGCGGAGGCAGTGCGGCGGCGGCAGGGGTGCTCATAATGTGGCTATGACGGCGCGTGGCTTTAACAGTGTTTCAAACGATCTTAGCATGGGGTCGCGCAGAGGGCCCGGCGTATAATCGCGCCTCCCCCGTTGACGACAACAACAATCACGCAATTCCACCATGCGTACTGACATCGAACGTTTTTTCAGCCCCAAATCCATCGCCATCATCGGCGCCTCGCAGGACCTGGTCACCATCAGTGGACAACCGCTGAAGCACATGGTGACGCATGGTTACCAGGGCAAGCTTTATCCGATCAATCCCAAGTACCAGGACATCCTCGGCGTCAAATGCTGGCCATCGATCGAGTCGCTGCCGGAGACGCCGGAACTGGGGCTGATCCTGGTCAATGCCTCGCGTGTCGCGGACATGCTGATTGCCTGCGGCAAGAAGGGCATCCCCTACGTCATCATCTTCAGCTCGGGCTTTTCGGAAACCGGCGGCCAGGGCGTGGCGATGCAGCAGAAACTCGCCGACATCGCGCGTGAATACAACATCGGCGTCATCGGCCCCAACTGCCAGGGCATGATCAACCCGGCGGAGAAGGTCTATGCCGGCTTCGGTTCGGTGTTCAACGCCGACTACACCGCGGGCGCGGTGAGCATGGTGTCGCAGTCCGGCGGTTTCGGTTTTTCGGTGATGAACCTGTCCTCGCTCGACGGCGGCCTGCCGTTCCGGCAGATGGTCACCACCGGCAACGAAATCGGCGTGTCGACGCTGGATTTCATGGAGTATTTCATCCGCGATCCGCAGACCGAGATCATCGGCACCTATATCGAGGGCGTGAAGGACGCGCGGCGCATCCTCGACGTCGGCGACAAGGCTCTCGCCGCCGGCAAGCCGATCCTGATGTGGAAGGTCGGCAACACCGAGCAGGGGCAGAAAGCTGCCGCCTCGCACACCGCCAACCTCGGCGGCGCGATGGCGCTGTACAAGGCGGCGTTCAAACAGAAGGGCATCATCCAGGT
>JAIENU010000141.1 GCA_019751125.1 Burkholderiales bacterium
GCCACCGCCTTGGCTGCGATGACGTGCATCAGCGGGCCGCCCTGAGAACCGGGGAACACCGCGGAGTTGAGGATCTTTTCGTGTTCGGCGCTGGACAGGATCAGGCCGCCACGCGGGCCGCGCAGGGTCTTGTGCGTGGTGGTGGTGACAAAGTCGGCAATGCCCACCGGGCTCGGATAGAGGCCGGCCGCAACCAACCCTGCGTAATGCGCCATGTCGGCCATCAGCAATGCGCCGACGCTGTCGGCGATCTCGCGGAATTTTTTCCAGTCAATCACCAGGGCATAGGCCGAAGCGCCGGCGACGATCAGCTTCGGCTTGTTGATCTTGGCCAGTTCGGCGACCTCGTCGTAGTTGATCGCCTGGGTTTCCGGATTGAGGCCGTAACTCGCGGCGTTGTAGTACTTGCCGCTGATGTTGACCTTGGCGCCATGGGTCAGGTGTCCGCCGTCGGACAGCCGCATGCCAAGGATGGTGTCGCCGGGTTTCAGCGTGGCGAGGAACACCGCGGCATTGGCCTGCGCGCCGGAATGCGGCTGCACATTGGCATAGCCGGCCTTGAACAGCTCTTTCGCGCGTTCGATCGCCAGCCGCTCGGCGATGTCCACATACTCGCAGCCGCCGTAGTAGCGCTTGCCGGGATAACCCTCGGCGTATTTGTTCGTTAACACCGACCCTTGGGCCTCGAGCACCGCGGGACTGGTGTAATTCTCGGAAGCGATCAGCTCGATATGGTCTTCCTGGCGCTGCGCTTCCTGCGCAATCGCAGCGTGCAGTTCGGGATCAACGGTCTGCAGGGTGTTCGATGAAATCGACATGGTGATTCGCGGGATTCCGGCAACGGTTTGACGGGGCGCAGGCGGCGATGTGTTGCAGGCCGCTGCGAGGTGCCGATTTTACCATGCGAAACCGCGGCAACCCGGCGCATGAGCCCTTATCATGTCGGGCATGGGGAGGGTTTTCACACAATGAAAAGCTGGCTGGCACTGGCGCGCGCCATCGACGCGCTGAACGAGGCTGCCGGCCGCGGCGCGTGCTGGCTGATACTCGCCTGCATCGTGATCAGCGCAGCCAACGCGCTGGCACGCTACGGGCTCAACCTCGGCTCGAACGCCTTTCTCGAAATCCAGTGGTATCTCTACTCGCTGGTCTTCCTTGGCGCCGCCGGTTACACGCTGAAGCACAACGCCCACGTCCGCATCGACATCATCAACAGCCGCCTCACACCGCGTGCCCGTGCCTGGATCGACCTCTTCGGCCACCTGTTCATGCTGCTGCCGGTGTGCGCGATCATGCTCTGGTTCGGCTGGACCGCATTCCTCGAATCCTGGCGCATCGGCGAAATCTCCACCGATGCCGGCGGCCTCTTGCGCTGGCCGATCAAGTTGCTGGTGCCGGCAGCCTTTGCGCTGCTGATTCTGCAGGGTCTTGCCGAAACCATCCGCAAGGTGGCCTGGCTGCGCGGCTACGAACAGGGCCAGACTGAAACGCGGGTGGACGCCTGATGGCGATGGAACTGATGGCGCCGCTGATGTTTGCCGGGCTGGCGGCCTTCCTGCTGCTCGGCTACCCGGTGGCCTTCGCGCTCGCCGCCAACGGCCTGCTTTTTGCCTTCATCGGTTTCGAGATGGGCCTGCTGCAACCCGAGCTGCTGCAGGCGCTGCCGCAGCGGCTGTTCGGCATCATGTCCAACCAGCTGCTGCTGGCGATTCCCTTTTTCACCTTCATGGGCCTGGTGCTCGAGCGCAGCGGCATGGCCGAGGACCTGCTCGACACCGTCGGCCAGCTGTTCGGCCCGCTGCGCGGCGGCGTCGCCTATGCGGTGATCGTGGTCGGCGCCCTGCTCGCCGCAACCACCGGCGTGATCGCCGCCTCGGTGATCGCGATGGGCCTGATCTCGCTGCCGGTGATGATGCGTTACAGCTACTCGCCCCGTCTCGCCAGCGGCGTGATCTGCGCCTCGGGCACACTGGCGCAGATCATCCCGCCGTCGATCGTGCTGATCGTGCTCGCCGACGTGCTCGGCGCCTCGGTCGGCGACCTCTATGCCGGCGCGCTGCTGCCGGGCCTGATCCTGGTCGGCCTGCTGATGGTGTACGTGTTCATGGTGACGATGTTCAATCCGGCGGCAGCACCGGCACTGCCGGCGGAAGCACGCACCCTGCGCGGCGCGGCGCTGTGGCGCCACGCGCTGCTGGTGATGGTGCCGCCGCTGACGCTGATTCTGGTGGTGCTGGGCTCGCTGTTCGCGGGTATCGCGACACCTTCCGAAGGCGGGGCGATGGGCTCGATCGGCGCGCTGCTGCTCGCGGCAGCAAAGGGGCGGTTCAACCTGAAAATGCTGCGCGAGGCGCTGGATGCGACGACAAAGCTCTCCAGCTTCGTGATGTTCATCCTGATCGGCTCGACGGTGTTCGCTCTGGTGTTCCGCGCCGTTGACGGCGACCTCTGGGTCGAGCGCCTGTTCAACCTGGTGCCCGGCGGCGAAATCGGCTTCCTGATCGTCGTCAACCTGATGGTGTTCGTACTCGGGTTTTTCATCGACTTTTTCGAGATCGCCTTCATCCTGCTGCCACTGCTGGCGCCGGTGGCCATCAAGCTCGGCATCGACCCGGTGTGGTTCGGCGTGATGATCGGCATGAACCTGCAGACCTCCTTCCTGACACCGCCTTTCGGCCTGTCGCTGTTCTACCTGCGCAGCGTCGCGCCGCCGCAGATCAGGACGGCCGACATCTACCGCGGCATCCTGCCCTTTGTCGGCGTGCAGTTGCTGGCGTTGCTGCTGGTGGTGTTTTATCCGCAACTGGTCAATGTGTTCCGCGACACCCCGGCCGGAAACAACCCCGCCATCGAAATCACGCTGCCACCGCAGGACAGCGCAAGCGAAACTCCCTCCGCCGAAGGCCAGAGCCAGGAAGACAAATCCGCGGCCGAACTTGAGCGCCTGCTGCGCGAGCAAAAATAGTAAATAAAACAATTACTTACAATCAATCCGGAGGACGATCATGTATTCACTTACCCGCATCCCCACAGTGCTGCTGTGTTTTGCCATGACATTTGCCGTCTCGCCCGCACAAGCTGCGACCGTATACGAGGACAAATTCCTCGACGCCGCCGGCGTGAAGATCCGCTACATCGACACCGGCAAAGGCGCCGAAGCCATCGTCCTGCTGCACGGCGGCACTTCGCGACTGGAAAGCTGGGTCACGCCCGGCGTGATCGACAATCTGGCAAAGGATTTCCGCGTCATCGCCTTCGATGCCCGCGGCCACGGCAAAAGCGATTCGCCGCGCGAACCCTCGGCCTATGGCCGGCAGCAGGCGCTGGACGTGGTGCGCATCCTTGACGCGCTGAAAATCAGCAAGGCGCACATCATCGGCTTTTCGCTGGGCAGCAGCACCGTGGCACAGCTGCTGACGCTGCATCCCGAACGTTTCCTCACCGGCGTGCAGGTCGCCGGTGCCGGCCGCTCGCCGGAGGAAGCCAACGATCCGCGCATTGAAACCGAGGCGTCCGAAATCGCCCGCGACTGCGTCAGCCGCAGCCGGCTGATGCGCCAGGCGCCGGCCGGCATGAAACCGACCGAGGAAGACATCCAGAAACGCATCGCCGCCTGCCGCGCCGACCCGACCTTCGACCAGCTGGCCACCGCTGCTTCATTGCGCGGCTACAGGGACCAGGCCGTCACCGCCGAACAGATGGCTGCGGTGAAAGTGCCGACACTCGGCATCGTCGGCACGCTGGACCACACACTGAAGGCGATGCAGCACCTGAAAACCCTGCGCCCCGGCATGAAGCTGGTGCTGCTTGAAGGCATCTCGCACACCGGCAAGACCGGCATCCAGGGAACACCGGCACTGGTCAGCGAAATCCGCACCTTCATCGCCGAACAGCGCCAGGCCAAAACCTACTGATCCACCGTAAAAGGCACCGCCATGTCACTGCTCGAACAGACCGCGATCTTCCTGCTCACCGCGGTGCTGCTGGTGCCGCTGTTCCAGCGCTTCAAGCTCGGCGCGATCCTCGGTTACCTGGCTTCGGGCATGCTCGTCGGGCCCTGGGCACTGGGTGTGGTCGGCGATGTCGAATCGACGCTGCATTTCGCCGAGTTCGGCGTGGTGCTGTTGCTGTTCCTGATCGGACTTGAACTGCAACCGGCGCGGCTGTGGGCGCTGCGCCGGCCGGTGTTCGGCAGCGGCGGCGCGCAGGTCATCGCCACCGCCGCGGTGATCGCCGCCATTGCCATGGCCTTCGGCCTCGCCTGGCCGGCGGCGCTGATCACCGGTTTCGCGGCGGCAATGTCCTCGACCGCGCTGGTGCTCTCGGCACTCGGCGAAAAAGGCGAGCTCGGCGCGCCGCACGGCCGCGAATCCTTCGCCATCCTGCTGTTCCAGGACATCGCAGTGATCCCGCTGCTCGCCCTGCTGCCGCTGCTCGCCGGCGAGTCCCATGCCGGTGGCGGGCTTGCCGCGCTGAAAAGTGTCGCCGTCGTCGCTGCGGTGATCGTGCTCGGTCGTGTCGCGGTGCGGCCGCTGCTCAGCTTCATCGCCACCAACAGCAGCCGCGAGGTATTCACCGCGGCGGCGCTGCTGCTGGTGGTCGGCACCGCGGTGGTGATGCAGAAAATCGGCCTGTCGATGGCGCTCGGCGCCTTCCTCGCCGGCGTACTGCTCGCCGACTCCGAGTTCACCCACGAGCTGCGTGCCGACATCGAGCCGTTCAAGGGCCTGCTGCTCGGGCTGTTTTTCATGGCGGTGGGCATGAGTGCCGACCTCGGCCTGCTGATTGCGCAGCCGCTGACCGTGTTCGGCCTCGCGCTGCTGCTGATGGCCGCAAAAACCGGCGTGCTCTATGTCGTGCTGCGCCTGCGCGGCGACGGCAACGAAACCGCGCAACGCACCGCAGTACTGCTGTCGCAGGGCGGCGAATTCGCCTTTGTGCTGCTCGCCGCCGCGGCAGCGATGGGCGCCCTGTCAGCCGGCCAGTCACAGCTGCTGGTGCTGGTGGTCACGCTGTCGATGCTGCTCGCCCCGGCGAGCTTTGCGCTGCACGACCGGCTGATCAAAAGCTGGCTGGAGCGCAGCGCCCCGCCCGAATACGACAGCATCGATGAACCGGCAACCCCGGTGATCATTGCCGGCTTCGGCCGCTACGGCCAGATCGTCGCCCGCGTGCTGCGCATGTGCGGCGTTCATTTCACCGCACTCGAAGCCAACTACCAGCAGGTCGATTTTGTGCGCCGCTTCGGCAACAAGGTGTATTTCGGCGACGCCTCGCGCCTCGAACTGCTCGAGGCCGCCAAGGCCGGCAAAGCCAGGCTGTTTGTGCTGGCGATTGATGACGTCGAAGCCTCGGTGCGCACCGCCGAGGTCGTGCGCCGGCATTTCCCGAAGCTGCCGATCCTCGCCCGCGCGCGCAACCGCATCCACTGGTTCCGCCTGCGCGACCTCGGCATCACCGCAATCTACCGCGAGACCTTCCCGTCCAGCCTTGAGGCCGCGCACCGCGCGCTGCTGCAACTAGGGCTGGGCGTGGCCGCTGCAGAGCGCGCAATTTCCCTGTTCCGCCACCACGACGAGGAACAGCTGCACGTGCAATACGCCGTCCACCACGACGAAGCGCAGTTGATCCAGAACGTGCACCAAGCCACGCAGCAGTTGCAGGAATTGTTCGAGGCCGATGCCACCGGACCGCAGGCGGGATTCCCGCAGGCTGGAAAATGAAAAACTAGGTCAGAGCTGCCGAGACTGCGTCGAGCACCGGCTCCCAGTCGCCGGCACGCAGCTGGCGGTAAATGCGCAGCGACGGATACCAGGGACTGTCGTCGCGCCCCTCATGCCAGTACCAGTGGCGGGCCACACCACGCGGCAGCATCAGCAGCGTGTTCACGCCAAGCGCGCCGGCCAGATGCGCGGTGGTATTGCTGATCGTCACCACCGCATCGCAGGCCGCCACCAGCGCGGCCATGCCATCGAGGTCGTTGAACAGGTCAAGCCCGTCGATGTGCATCACATCCGCGCCAAAACGTTCGCGCGCCATGCGCCGCTCGGCCGAAGTGTCGCCATACTGCAGATCGACAAAACACAGGTCCGGCCTTCGCAGCAGCTTTTCGAGCATGGCGAGTTGCAGGCTTTTTGCCGCACCAACCTTGGGCGCGATGCTGTGCCAGGACAGACCGACCAGCCGCCGTCCCTCCCTGCCCAGACGTTGGCGGAATTCGGCCACACGCGCGGCATCGGCCTGCAGATAGCTGCGGCGCTGCGGAAACGCGGCCCGGTTTTTGCGGAACAATGCGCCGAGGCTGCCCAGGGGCATCTGCACCGCGCAGGACTGGCGCTCCGCCGCGCGCAGGCTGATCACCGGAATGCCGGGCAGGCTGCGCGCAACCAGCGGTTGCAGCTTCTCGCTGACCGCGAGCACCAGCTCCCTGCGGCCCTGCAGGCCGTCGATCATGCCGAGCTGGTGGATCTGGTCGCCCACGCCCTGTTCGCCCCACACCATCAGCAGGCCCTCGCTGCTGCGGCCATCCCAGCGCGGCTGCGCGGGCTGCAATTCGGCAAGCATCTGGCCGCTGCGCCAGCGGCTTTCGAACAGCGGCCAACCGCGTTCAAAATCGCCGAGCAGCAGCCGGCACACGCTTTCGTTCCATGCGCCCTCGGCATGGCCCGGCTCCAATCGCTGCACTTCGGCATAGGCCTCCAGCGCCTCGCGATGGCGGTGCAGGTCCTGCAGGATGTTGCCGCGGATGTTGTGGTAATCGGGATTGCCGGCATCCAGCGCAATCGCGCGCTCCACCGCCTGCAGCGCCTCGGCCGGACGCTCCAGTTCGAGCAGCGACACGCCGCGATTGGCATGGGCGCCGGCGTAATTCGGGCGCAGGGCCAGCGCGCGGTCATAGCTGGCGACGGCCTCAGCGTTGCGGCCGAGCCGGCGCAGCGACACCGCGCGGTTGTTGTGCGCCTCGGGCAGGTCGGGTTTGAGTTCCAGCGCGCGCTCGACACTGGCCAGCGCCTCGCCGTAACGCTCCATCGCCACCAGCACATCGCCGCGCAGGCAATATGCCACCGCAAAATCCGGCTTCAGCGCCAGCGCACGGTCAACGCCGGCCAGTGCATCCGGCCATTGCTTGAGCGCCAGCAGCGCATTGGCCCGGTTGCAGTGCGCCTCGGCCATTTCCGGCTTCGCGGCCACCGCCCGGTCAAAGCTGAGCAGCGCTTCTTCGGTGCGGCCCAGCATGCGCAGCAGGTTGCCGCGATTGAAATGGGCATCGCCATGCCCGGGACGCAGCGCGATCAGCCGGTCCAGCGCGGCAACAGCCTCGGCCTCGCGGCGCAGCGTGCCCAGCGCCAGCGCGCGGCGAAGCAGGGCGTCCTCGTCGTCGGGGCGCAACTCCAGCACCCGCTCGAACTGCGCCAAGGCCTCGGCCGGACGTCCCGATTCAAGCAGCGCCTTGGCATAGTTGGCGCGGCCATCAACATAGCCCGGGTGCAGCTCCAGCGCGCGCTCGAAGGCGCGGCAGGCCTCGTCGTAACGGCGCAGCGCACACAGTGCGTTGCCGCAGCTGTTGTGGATGTTGTGGTCATCAGGCCGTAAAGCCGCTGCTGCAGTGAACAGCGTGACGGCTTCAGCGGGCTGTCCACGTTGCGCAACAACAATGCCGAGCATGTGCATCGCATCGAAGTGCGAGGGATCGGCAGCCAGCGCAGCGCGGAATTTTGCCTCGGCCACGGCGGGCTGGCCCTGCTGCAGCGCCGTACGGCCTTCGCGGTAACGGATGCCCGCCTCACCGTCCGTATTTACTGGTGCACCACCGCGGGTGACCTGTACGCTGACGTTACGCGCGCCTGGCGGCTTGCCCTTCCCCGCCTTGTTGGATTCGCTCATCGGCCCGCTCCGGCCAGCATGCGCGGCACCTCGGCGCAGACACGTTGAACCACATCGTCCCAGCGCAGGGGTTCACTCTGGCGCAGGATGGCAAGCCGCGGATACCAGGGACTGTCGGCGCGACTCTCATGCCAATACCACTGCCGGCCAGTGGACCAGGGCAGCATCAGCAACGTCGGCACACCCAGCGCACCGGCAAGATGGGCGGTGAAATTGCTGATGGTCACCACCAGGTCGCAGGCACGGACCAGCGCCGCCAGACCGTCAACATCGTTGATCGGATCGATGTCATCAAGCCGCTGCAGTGTCGCAGCGCCACGTAAGGACTCGCGCTCCGCCGCGGTGTCACCGTACTGCAGATCAACAAAGCGGTAACGGCTATCCGCAAGCAGTGGCATCAGTGTTTTCAGCGGCATGCTCTTCAGGCGGCTGTAGAGCACCGCGCGGCTGTGCCAGGCCAGCCCGATCACCGGGCGTTCATCACCGGACACCCGCTGGCGCAATGCCGCCACCCGCGCCGGATCGGCCTGCAGGTAGGCGTCACGATTGCGCGGAAAATCATCAAGGCTGCGCCGTACCACGGCACCGGTGCCCCAGAAGGCCTTTTGTATTTCGCAGCCGCTGCCGGCCAGCTCGTTCAATCCGATAAAACGCAGCCGCGGATAACTGCGGCGCGCCAGGGCCAGCAGCCGCGGCATCACCGCAAACACCGCCTGCGGCGCGCGCTGCGCCACGGCATCGGCAAGGCTCAACTGCAGGATCTGGTCGCCGATGCCCTGCTCGCCCCAGACCAGCAGCCGCTGCTGTGTCGGCCGGCCATCCCATTCCGGCAGCGCGGTATCTACACGGCCGAGATTCAGCGTGGTCCGCCAGCGCGCCTCGTAATCGTTCCAGCCTTCGGCAAATTCACATTCGACGAGATGGCACAACCCGGTGTTGAAGCGCGCATTGGCATGGGCCGGCTGGATCTGCAGCGCACGGGCATAGGCCTGCCGCGCTTCGCGATGGCGGTTCAGCGCATGCAGTGCGTTGCCGTGCAGGTTGTGGAAATCGGCGTTACCGGGTTTGAGCTGCAGGGCGCGTTCGATGTCAGCCAGCGCTTCGACGGGACGGCCGAGATCGATCAATACCACGCTGCGGTTGGCCCAGGCACCGGCCGACTGTGCATCGGCGTCAATCGCCGCGCCGTACTCGGCCAACGCAGCCTCGGCCTGTTTGCCGCCCCACAGCGCGTTGCCGAGGCAGAAGCGTGCATTGGGATAGGCCGGCTGCAATTCCAGCACCCGCCGGAAAACTGCGACAGCCGATTCAAAACGGCGCAGGCCATACAGCAGTTCGCCATGCTCGAAATGAACAGCCGCATCATCCGGGCGCAGCCCGCCGAGCCGCACGAGATGCGGCAGCGCCTCTTCAGCGCGGCCCAGCCGCACCAGCAGTTTGCCGAGGTTGAGGTGTGCGCCGGCGTAATCCGGATCAATCGCCAGCGCGCGGCGGAAGGTGGCGATGGCCTCGTCGCTGCGTCCCAGGGCGTGCAGCGCGCTGGCATGGCTGTTGAGAAAACCGGGTTCATCGGGCTTCGCCGCCACCGCGCGCGCAAACAGCGCCTCGGCTTCTGCGGCACGGCCGCCCTGCATGCCGATGATGCCGAGCAGGTTCAGCGCTTCGGCATGGTCCGGCGCCTTGCCGATGATGGTGCGCAGCTTGGAGATCGCCTTGGCGAAATCACCGCGGCCGAAAGCCTCGCGCGCCGATTTGTACTGCACCGACAGCTGCGCTGGAATCCCCGCCGCCGGCGGGCGCGACGGCGCAGCCCCCATCACGGACCGGGAATACGTTTGGCCACCTCGGCGGTGACCTCGGCGGCGATATCGGACCAGTCGCCGACCGCACGCTGGCGAAACAACTGCATCGACGGATACCAGGGGCTGTCGCTGCGCTCTTCATGCCAGTACCAGTGGCGGCCACTGGAAAACGGCAGCATCAGCAGCGTCGGCGCACCGAGCGCGCCGGCAAGGTGGGCGGTGGTGTTGCTGGTGGTGACGATCAGGTCGCAGGCGCGGATCAGGGCGGCGAGTCCGTCCATGTCGTTGTACGGATCAATGTCGGGCAGGCGGTCGATGCTGATGCCGAGCTCCCTGCACACCGCGGCGCGTTCGGCGTCGGTGTTGCCGTACTGGATGTCGACAAAACGCAGCCCGGGGCGCGTCAGCAGCGGCTTCAGCGCAATCAGCTTCAGGCTTTTCAGCTCGCCGAAACGCTCGGCACGCGACAGCCAGGAAATGCCGATCACCGGCTGGCGGCCGCCACCGAGGCGCGCGCGCAGCTGCTGCACCTTGGCCTCGTCGGCATAGAGATAGGCCATGCGATCGCGCGGGAATTCATGCCAGGAACGGCGCACGAAGCGGCCGATGCTGCCCAGCGGCACCTGCACCTCGAAACGTTCACGCTGGGCGCGGGCGAGCGGCACAAAGCTCGCGCCGGGGAAACTGCGTTCTGCCAGCGGCATCAGCCGCGGCGCCACGGCGAGTATCAGGTTGGGCGCTTTTTTGCGCAGTGATTCGAGCATGCTCAGGTGGAAAATCTGGTCGCCGATGCCCTGTTCGCCCCAGGCAAGAATGCGCCCTTCAACCTGCTCGCCCTGCCACTGCGGCTTGCGGAACTTGATGAAACCCAGGCGCTGCCCGGTGCGCCAGCGCGCCTCATAACCGGACCAGCCCTGTGCGAACTCGCCGCGCACCAGTGTGCACATGCTGATGTTGAATTCGGGCTGCGCGTAGTCCGGCGCGAGCTTCAGCGAATGCTGATAGGCCGCCAGCGCCTCGGCATGGCGGTTCAGCGCCTGCAGCGCATTACCGCGCAGGTTCCAGAACTCGGCGTTGTCCGGCGCCAGTTCCAGCGCACGCTGCATATCGGCCAGCGCCTCGGCCGGCCGGCCGATGTCCATCAGCACCACGGCACGGTTGGCATAGGCGGCCGAGGCATTGGGCGCGACACGCACTGCCTCCTCCTGCGCCGCCAGTGCTTCTTCCATGCGTCCGAGCAGGCGCAGCGCATTGCCGCGGTCGTTGATCGCCTCGATCAGTTTCGGGTTGAGCGCCAGCGCCTTGTCAAACGACTCCAGTGCCTGCGCGTATTTGGTGAGCCCCATCAGCACCACGCCGCGGATGCGGTGGGCCTGCGCAATCTCGGGCTGCAGCGCCAGCGCACGATCGACACTGGCCAGCGCCTCCGGCAGATGGCCGAGCAGGCGCAGCGCGTTGCCGCGGTTGCAATGCGCCTCGGCATAGTCGTTTTTTGCGGCTACCGCGCGGTCGTAGCTGACCAGCGCATCGCGGAAACGCTTGGCATGCGCGAGCAGATGGCCGCGCCGGCAGTGCGCCTCGGCATGACCCGGACTCAACTCGACCACGCGGTCGTAGCTGATCAGCGCCTCGTCGCGGCGCATCAGCTTGTCGAGCGCTGTTGCACGCTGGAAATGCATGTCGGCCAGGTCCGGCTCCAGCACCACGGCGCGGTCGAAAAACGGGATCGACTCGTTGAGCCGCCCGGTGTCGCACAGCGCACGGCCCATGTTGGCGCAGGCATCGGCAAACTCGGGCTCGATCTTCAGCGCGCGCTGCATCGCCTGCATGCCCTCGGCATGGCGGCCGGCACCACACAACGCAACGCCGATATTGTTGAGCACCGGCGCACTCTGGGGATCAATCTTCAGCGCCTCGTTGAGCAAACGCAGCGCCTCGGGATAATTCTTCTGCTGGGTTTCGAGCACGCCGAGCATGTGCAGCACGTCGAAATCATGCGGATTCGCGCGCAGCACCTTCAGATAGCCCTCGCGCGCGGCCTTCATGTCGCCACTGCGCTGAGCGACCAACGCCGCCTGATAGATTTCCCACACCGAATCGCCGCCGGAAGCCGGCGCTAGCGCAGCCGAGGTCGTGAAGACCGGCGCAAAGCCGGAAGCGGGTGCAAACGCAGGCGACACGATCGGCGCAACCGCCAGTGACACCGGCAATGCCGCAGCCGGTGATGCCGCAACCGGTGATGCCGCAACCGGTGATGCGGCAACCGGCGCGGGCTTCGCAGCCGCGGCTTTTTTCACCGGCTTTTCGGACTTGGATTTCGGCATGGCGAAGGGTCATCGGCGCCATCGGGCGCCGGCACTGGAACAGGTTCGCCCAGTGTATAAAATTTATTGATTAAAAACAATGGCTTAGCAAATCCCGCAAAGGGAAGCTCAAGCCATCAACAGATTGGGGCGCTCCAGCTGCAACAACAGGCCCAGCTCGTCGGCAAAGGTCCAGCTGTCAATCCAGCGGCCATCGCGGAAGGTCATGATCGCCACGCCGTGCACACCCACGGCACGCCCGGTCGGCGCAATGCCGCAGAACGCGCCACGGTGAGTGCCACAGACATTGAAGCGCATCCACACCTCGTCACCTTCGGCGAGCATGATGTCCAGCCCGTAACGGCGATCCGGGAATGCACCGTCGAGATCCAGCGCAACGCCGCGCGCCTTGCAGAAATTGCGCAGATGCTCGAACCCCTGGCGCAGTACCTGCCCCGCGCCCTCGCGCGCAGTGGGGCCCAACCGCGTCTTTGCCGCTGCAAGACGGTTGCGATCCTGCGCCGTCACCACGGGCCCGGCTTCGAGGGCGCGAATAAATTCAGCGGCACTTACGGTCTGCGGCACCGGTGGCGCGACAATGCGGCCGTCAGGACGCGGCGGCAGTGGACTGCCCAGCTGACGCAGCAGCTCGGCCTCGTCCATCATGAACCAGCCCTCAACCATCTGGCCATTGACCAGACGCAGCAGCGCCACTTCGTAGACATCGACACGCCTGCCAGTCGGTTCGATGCCGAAGAAGTTGCCGGTCTGGGTGCCGGTAACGCGAAACAGCAGGCCGACACGATCACCGTCGGCAATCACCCGCTCCATCACATCCACACGATCCGGGAATGCCGCACGGAGATACAGCGCCGGATGCGGCCAGCCCTGATCCCGCGCGTTGTTGGCCAGATGCAGATTGCCGCCGCGCACCCGGTCGTAATTCGGCGCGAGCACTTCCTTCTCGACCTGCGGCATCTCCGGCGTACCCTGCTTTTTCTTGAAGCGGAGAGCGACTTCGACGTTGCGGGCTTGTTCGCCGGTGCGGTTGGGGTTAGCGTGAATCATTTCTTGAAAATTGCAGCGTGTGACTTACGCAACAGAGCAATGAAATCGCCAACATTCAATGACACCCCCGAAGTAGGCAATTCAGCCGTCTCCTCGATTGCAATTAATTCATGCCAATCATGATCATCATCATTTCTTTGGCCTCCAGGCAGGTCGCACAAAAACGCCGTGGGAAAACCTACCCACTCCGGCCTAAAGATTGGCTGGTCCGGAAAAGGCATTAAAGAAGAAAGTGCATCATCAACTTGCTCACGAATGCTGAAAATGCTGATTTTCTCGGGGTTTGAAATATTCACGATTTCATAGCGTTTGAAGTTACTCCCATCTCGATACATGTATTCAATAGACACATTGGGTAACAAAGCTCCACGCAGCCCGAGAGAATGATTAGAGGAATACCGGGTAATCGCATTGAACTGTCTATTCATATGCTCTCCTAAAGCTGTTCAAATCGATACTTGTTGTGCCACATAAGAAATTCCCTGCCAGGCAGAAACTTTTCAGGTAGCAGTATCGACCGTCCCTCCATTTTTACAATTGCAGAATCAATCATTGCGTTATCCCGATGCGACCTCAACTGCTTGGCGACTCGAACCTTGAAATCAGGGGTCACAGTAATTAGCCCTTGATCAAATGCTCGGTCGTGCAACGATGACAAACACAAACCGTTTCTCGGATTTAGACGATTCAACTTATCCTCACTCCAAGGAACTATATGGCTCGCAACAAGCAGCTTCTGCTCTAGAACGCCAGAAATACAGCAACGATTTTGATAACCCGCCAGTACAGATTTTCGAAAAAAAGACTGCTTAACTCTTACTTTGGTCAATACCGATTTTGTTACCCCTTCATAACTCAGCTCCGCATTAATATCAAACGTATCATCTGATTCGGGTTTTTCACCACCAGATCGCACCTTAAGCACCTCAACACTCTCAAGGGCAAGACGTTCCCAATCTTGGTGAAATTCACTCCAAATCGCCCTATCCCCGGCAGATGCATTTCCCAAGCCGGCCCTCCCAGATGAAGTGATATCTGGATCGAGACTAGCGAAGTTAACTAGCTTCATCGCAACTGAAGACGATGTGCGGCCGATCAATTTCGAGAGATAAATAACCTCAGGATTTCGGCTGTGCATTTTTCCAAAGGGCGTGCGGCAATAGAGGTTGAAAGCAAGAAGCAGCTCATCCCTTGACCACCGACTATTTCGATCAGCCATTTGACGCATCCTCTGCAGCTATTTTGATCAGGGTAAAACAGTATGGCTTGCCATCCCAGCAAATAAATTATCAATAAAACAAATGCTTAATTTATTTGCCAGTGCCGGGCTTCTGCCACCTCGCCATCACCCCACCCGCCGCCATCACCGCCGCAATAATCCACAGCACCCCCGATATCCCCACCGTCACGCTGATCGCACCAAAAACCATCGGGCCGCTCATGCGCACGAGGTTGTTGGCGGTGAGGCGCAGGCCGAGGGTCTGGCCGGAGCGGCCCTCGGCTGAGGCCGAGTACATCAGGATCACCGTCAGCGGTATGCCGATGCCCATGCCCAGGCCGAACAGGAAGGCGAGCACCGCGAGCATCAGACCGCTGCCGGCAAAGGGCAGCAGCGCGAAGGCGACAGTGCCGGTGGCGAACACCGCCATCAGCAGTTTTTCGCCGGGGTAGCGATCCACCAGCCGCGCCAAGAACATGCGCACGATGAATACCGCGGTGGCGAGTGTCGCGAGCACGCCGCCGATGGCGGAGGCCGAGAGTCCGAGGTTGTGACCGAGGATGGGCACGTAGAACTGGAACAGGTCGTAGCCCAGCTGCACCAGGCTGCTGGTGGCGAGCATGATCAGCAGCCGGCGATCAATCAGCATGCCCGCCTTGTCCGCGGCTTTGGCTTTCGGGCGCGCCGGCGGCAGGTGGCAGCCCAGCGTGGCGAGCAGCACCAGCACCACCAGCGACATTGAGCCGGTGATCAGGCAGGACCAGGCGTAACCGACATGGTCGATGGAAACCCCGGCGAGCAGCGGCCCGGCGAAACTGGTGGTCGCCCCGGCAAGGCTGAAGTTGCCGAAGTTGCGCGCGCGGTCGTCCGGACTGGACAGGGTGCCGATCAGGTTCTGCAGCGTGACGTGGAAAAATGACAGCGCAAGGCCGTTGAGCGCTGCCGCGATGTAGAACACCGTCAGCGTCGGCCAGAGGTACATGATCAGCAGCGACACAGCGGCGCAGGCCGCGGCAAAGGTGAGTATCCCGCGCGCCGCCATGCGGTCGGCCAGCGCACCGATCGGCCACGACAAGAGCAGCGGAAACAGGAACAACAGCCCGCCCAGCACACCAACTACGGTCGCTGAAGCCCCCAGCTCCAGCGCGTACAGCGTGAGCAGCACCTTCATCGCATTGGCGCCGGTGAAGTTGAACAGCGTCAGCGCGAGGGTGAGGCGGATCGGCAATGCGTTGTTCAGCGGATGCTCCGTATCAAAAAACAAAGGGCGGGTTCAGCCATGCTGCCCCGCCCCTGCACTGCAATGTCATGGCTACTTCTTCGCCGCCGGCCGCGACGCGGTGAAGGTGAAGCTGTCGTAGCTCATCTCGGCGACGCGGAACCACAGGAACTGGTCGGCGCGGAATTTGAGCCACTGCGCATAGATGCGCTTGAAGTGCGCACTCTTCGCCGCGGCCTCGTCGTAGATCTCGAAGGCGGCCTTGTGCGCGGCCTCCATGATCGGCTTCGGGAACTGGCGCAGCTGCGCGCCGCCGGCGACGAGCTTCTTCAGGGCTTCCGGGTTTTTCGCGTCGTAGTGGGCGAGCATGCTGATGTTGGCTTCGGCACAGGCCGCCTCGAACACCGACTTGTAGGCCTTGGGCAGCGATTCCCACTGCTTGATGTTGACCACGGTGGAGAGCTGCGGGCCGCCTTCCCACCAGCCGGGGTAGTAGTAGTACTTGGCGACTTTCTGCAGGCCGAGTTTTTCGTCGTCATAGGGGCCGACCCACTCGGCGGCATCGATGGTGCCGCGCTCCAGCGCCTGGTAAAGCTCGCCACCCGCAATCTGCTGGCCGACCACACCCAGCCGTGACAGCACCTGGCCGGCAAGGCCGGCAACGCGCATTTTCAAACCCTTGAGATCACCGACGGTCTTGATCTCCTTGCGGTACCAGCCGCCCATCTGCACGCCGGTATTGCCGGTCGGAAACTGCAGGCAACCATAATCCTTGAACAGTTCGGCCACCGCCTGCATGCCGCCGCCGTGGTACATCCACGCATTCTGCTGGCGCGCATTGAGGCCGAAAGGCAGCGCGGTGGCAAAAGCAAAGGCCGGGTCCTTGCCGATGTAGTAGTACGGCGCGGTGTGGCCGCACTGCACGGTGCCGTTCTGCACCGCATCGAGCACCTGCAGGCCGGGAACGATTTCGCCGGCGGCGAACACGCGGATCTGGAATTTGCCGTCGGTGGCTTCGCTGACGCGCCGCGACAGGATTTCACCGGCGCCGTACAGCGTGTCGAGATTTTTCGGGAAGCTTGAAGCCAGCCGCCACTGGATTACCGGCTGCGCGTGCACGATTGCCGGTGCGGCCACCGCACCGGCAGCTACGCCAAGACCCGCTTTTTTCAGGAACGCACGTCGTTGCATGACCCCTCCGGAATTACATAAGTCATTGTTTTTAAACGATTATTTTATGCGCCGGCGAGGGTCAAACCCTCCACCAGCACCGAACCGCACTGCCGCGAGCTGCGCTTCGAGACATCGTTGCCGATGGCGACGATGTTGCGGAACATATCCTTCAGATTGCCGGCGATGGTGATCTCCTGCACCGGGTAGGTAATCACGCCATCTTCCACCCAGAACCCGGCGGCGCCGCGCGAGTAATCACCGGTCACCGCATTCACACCCTGCCCCATCAATTCGGTGACCAGCAGGCCGCGGTTCATTTTTTTCAGCAGCGCCGCGAAGTCTTCGCCGGTGTCGCGCATGATCAGGTTGTGGTTGCCACCGGCATTGCCGGTGCTTTTCATGCCAAGCTTGCGCGCCGAGTAGCTGGCGAGAAAATAACCCTGCACCACGCCACCCTTGACGATGTCGCGCGACTGCGTGGCCACGCCCTCTTCATCAAAGGCACCGCTGGCCAGCGCCTTCGGTATCAGCGGCAGGTCGGCGATGTGCACGATCGGCGCGAATACCTGCTTGCCAAGGCTGTCGAGCAGGTAGGTCGATTTGCGGTAGAGGCTGCCACCGGAAACCGCCGCGACAAAATGCCCCATCAGGCTCGATGCAATGCCGGATTCATACAGCACCGGCACCTGGGTGGTGGCGATCTTGCGTGCCTTCAGCCGCGCCACCGCGCGTTCGCCGGCCTTGCGGCCGATCGACTCCGGCGACGGCAGCTCGGCGGGATCACGCGCGGTTTCGTACCAATCGTCGCGCTGCATGCCGTCGCCCTTGCCGGCCACCAGCGCACACCACATGCTGTGCCGCGAGCTCGGGTAACCGGCGAGAAAGCCGTGGGTGTTGCCGTAGATGAAATGCGACTGCTGGGTCGAAACCGTCGCACCCTCGGAATTGGTGACACGCTTGTCCGCCGCAAAACCCGCCGCCTCGCAGGCTTTGGCCATCTCGATGGCGCGCTCCACCGGCATGTCCCAGGGGTGGATCAGGTCGAGGTCGGGAAACTCGCGCGCGAGCATCTCGGGGTCGGCGAGGCCGGCGCAGTCGTCGGTCGCGGTGTGGCGGGCAATCGCCAGCGCGGCATCGACGGTGTCGCGCAGTGCCTGCGGGCTCAAGTCGGAGCTGGAGGCATGGCCGCGCTGTTTGCCGATGTAGACCGTGACGCCGATGCCCTTGTCACGGTTGTATTCAATGGTTTCGACTTCGCCCTGGCGCGCGGTGACGGTCTGGCCGAAACCCTCGCTCACTTCGGCATCGGCGGCACTGGCGCCGCGCGTCTGCGCATATTTAAGGGCATCGCTGACCAGCTGCTTCAGCGTGTCGTCGGTGTATGAAAACGGATGGTTGCTCATGATTCCTGGTGGGGAGCAGGCACGTGGCCCGCAGGAAGGGCGGTATCATAGCAGCACCGCTCTGAATCCCGCCCCGTATTGAATCCCGCCATCGTGCAAGACAACCTTCCCGATTACGACGACCCACCCAGCAAAAGCCAGCTCAAGCGCGACATGGACGCGCTGCAGGGCATCGGCGCCGAACTGGTGGAACTGAACGCTCGCCAGCTCGAAACCGTGGAGCTGCCCGAGGCCCTGCGCGATGCGGTCATCGCGGCGCAGGGCATGAAAAAAAACGAGGCGCGGCGCCGCCAGCTGCAATACATCGGCAAGCTGATGCGCCAGGTTGATCCGGCGCCGATCCGCGCCCGGCTCGACGCCTTTTTGTCGGTTTCCGCCGAACACACCGCGCAGCTGCACCACATCGAACGCTGGCGCGACCGCCTGATCGCGGAGCCGCTGGCGGTGTCCGAATTCATCGCCACCTACCCCGAAGCCGACAGCCAGCAGCTGCGCACGCTGATCCGCAACATTGCCGATGAGCGCAGCCGCAACAAGCCGCCGAAACACTATCGCGCGCTGTTCCAGATGATCCGCGGGCTGGTTGAGGCACGCCACGCGGCCAGCGGCAGCACGGCGGATGACGAAGCCGCCCCGATATAATCCGCGCCATGTCTAACGCCACAGAAATTCTCGTCGGGCTGGTTTCGATCAGTGACCGCGCCTCCGCCGGCGTCTACAAGGACGAAGGTATCCCCGCGCTCGAAGGCTGGCTGCAGCAGGCGATCAGCGATCCGCCGCTGCGCTTTGTCACCCGCCTGATCCCGGACGAACGCCCGGTCATCGAAGCCACGCTGAAGGAACTGGTGGACCAGGAAGGCTGCCACCTGGTGCTGACCACCGGCGGCACCGGCCCGGCACTGCGCGACGTGACACCGGAGGCAACCCTCGCGGTG
This sequence comes from Burkholderiales bacterium, assembly GCA_019751125.1. Lineage (GTDB taxonomy): Bacteria > Pseudomonadota > Gammaproteobacteria > Burkholderiales > SG8-41. The sequence continues at coordinate 19,007 of JAIENU010000141.1, forward strand.
GCCGACAAGGAAATGCCCGGCTTCGGCGAACAGATGCGCCAGGTCAGCCTGAAATTCGTACCCACGGCCATCCTGTCACGGCAGGTGGCGGTGATCCGCAAACAGGCGCTGATCATCAACCTGCCCGGCCAGCCCAAGGCGATCAAGGAAACCCTGGAAGGCCTGAAGGACGAGGCCGGCAAACCGCTGGTGCACGGCATCTTCGCCGCGGTGCCCTACTGCATCGACCTGATCGGCGGCCCGTACATCGAAACCAATGACGCCGTGTGCAAGGCCTTCCGGCCGAAATCGGCAATCCGCCCGAAACCCTGAACAGATACCGCCATGCCCGCACTTGAAACCATCGAACTCGAAACCGCGAACAACCCGACCGCCGCGGTGATCTGGATGCACGGCCTCGGCGCCGACGGCAACGACTTTGTACCGATCGTCAAGGAGCTCGACCTTGCCGGCGCGCCCGGCATCCGCTTCGTATTTCCGCACGCGCCGACGCGGCCGGTAACCATCAACAACGGTTATGTGATGCGTGCCTGGTACGACATTTCCTTCGGCGACCTTGAAGGCAAGACGCGACGCGCCGACGAAAAGGGCCTGCGCGAATCACAGGCGCAGATCGGCGAACTGATCGCGCAGGAACAGTTACGCGGCATCGCCGCCTCGAAAATCGTGCTTGCCGGCTTCTCCCAGGGCGGTGCCATCGCGCTGCAGACCGGCCTGCGCCACCCGGAAAAACTCGCCGGCGTGATGGCGCTGTCCACCTACCTGCCGCTGGCCGAGAGCTTTGCCGCCGAGGCCACCGCCGCGAACAAGGCGACTTCGGTATTCATGGCCCACGGCACCCACGACCCGGTGGTGCCGTACTCGATGGGCGACAACTCGCGCAAAATCCTGGAACAGGCCGGTTACGTGCTGGAATGGCACGACTACCCGATGCAGCATTCAGTCTGCCTCGAGGAAGTCACCGACATCGGCCGCTGGCTGGTCAAAGTGCTCGCCTGAATAACAACAAAGAAGGAGGAGTCGTCATGAACCACGTCCCGTTTGCCACCGCAGCCGTTGTTGCATTCACCGCCACGCTGTCGGGCATTGCCCAGGCCGCCGCACCCTCCAGCTATCCGGTGCGCCCGGTGCGCTTCATCGTGCCCTTCGGCGCCGGCAGCGCCACCGACGTGGTCGCCCGCACCGTCGGCCAGAGCCTGTCCGAGGCACTGGGCCAGCCAATCGTTGTTGATAACCGCGCCGGTGCCAATGGCACCATCGGCGCAGAACTCGCGGCGAAGTCGCCGAAGGACGGCTACACCCTGCTGATGAGCACCAACACGCCCAGCGCAGCGGCGCCGAGCCTGATGAAAAAGCTCAACTACGATCCGGTGAAGGATTTCTCACCGATCGCCCGCGTCGGCACCATCGCCTTCGTGCTGGTGGTCAACCAGTCGCTGCCGGCGAAGACCATGCCGGACCTTCTTGCACTGGCAAAAAAACAGCCGGGCAAACTTACCGCGGGCTCAGGCAGCGCCGGCAGCCTGGTGCCGATTTTCATGCTGCAGCAGATGGGCGGCATCGAGCTGAACCACGTGCCGTACAAGAGCATCCCGCCGGCACTGACCGATGTCATCAGCGGCCAGATCAACATGGTCTATGCCGACATGGTCAACGGCGCGCCGCAGGTGAAATCGGGCAAGGTGCGCGGCCTCGGCGTGACCTCGTCGAAACGTGACCCGCTGCTGCCGGATGTTCCGGCGATTGCCGAGACGCTGAAGGGCTTCGAGCTGATCGCCTGGTTCGCGATGTTCGCGCCGGCCGGCACGCCCCAGGCCATCGTTGACCGCCTCGCTGGGGAGTCGGAAAAAATCCTCGCCCGCAGCGAAGTGCGCGAGCGTTTCGCCAGCCTCGGCATCCAGGTCGCACCGATGAAACCCGCCGAACTCGGCAAGTTCCAGCAGAGCGAACTCGAGAAATGGGCGCGGCTTGCGAAGGCGGCGAACATCATTCCCGAGTAAGCGACCCCTGGAAAACAAAAAAGGCGCCTTGCGGCGCCTTTTTTATTGACTGCACAGCTGGATGCAGACTCAGAACGAGAACGTCACCTTCGGCTGCACGGTCACATTCGTATTCACCGCAGGCGCCTTGGGTTTGGTTTCGCGCGCAAAAATGTCATAGAGCAGCAGCCAGCGCCGGGTGTCGGCATCGACCACCGGCTCGACGCCGTGGAAGGAATTGTCGGTCTTGAGGAACACGAACATCGAGTTCGGCACGAAGGGATTGGTGTGCAGGCGCATGAACTGGTCATGCGGGTAATGCGGACCACCCGGACAGGTGAAGGTCGGATCCTTGGGCAGGTAGATTGATGTGCCCATGTGCGACTGCGAGTTGTCCGGCGGCAGGTAAAACAGCACCGTGATCACCTTGCGCGGCGCATCGCTGTGCGGTCCGAGCTTGTAGTTGGTGATGTCCTGCACCAGCAGGGTTTCCGAGAAAAACTCGAGGTCGGTGCGGCCGGCAAAACGCTGCTCGATGTAGGGCTTGAACTTCTGGAACAGCAGCGAGCCGAAGTTGCCCTTGACCACCATCCAGTTATGGATCTCGGCCCAGAAATCGCGCTTCTCGTCGGGCAGCGTGGCCAGGCTCTTGGCGCTCATGTCGAGCACGAAACGCTCCTTGTAGCCGGTGACCTTGCGCGCCTGCTCGATCGGGATCATCGCCTGCGGGTCCGGCAGGTTTTTCTGCATCAGCTGGTAGAACTCCGGCGGAAACACGTTCTCCAGGTAGAAATGCGGGTACGGGAACATGTTGATCGGCACGTTCCCCACCTTGTAGGCGAGGTGCAGCTCAGCGTCTAAAAACATGCTCGGCAACCCCCTTGAATGCACCTGATTTGCGTTCCGCCCGCTGCACCTGCGCAGGGTCGTGCTTGAAGCCCATGCTGTTCAGCTCGAAGACCATTTCCATGTGGTCGCCGAGGTTCTGGTTGGTCTCGATCAGCAGCGACTTCATTTCGGGGCGGGCCAGCGTCTTGCGCGCGCCGGCGATCACCTTGGGCTCGAAGCCGTCGACGTCGATCTTGATATGGTTGGGCACCGGAATCGCGCCGCTGTCGACAAAGGCGTCGAGGGTGCTGGCATAACAGCCCTGGGTGAACACCGCGTTCAGCGGCTTGTGCTCGAAGTCGAGGGCCTCGCCCACCGAATGGCAGGAACCGCCGACACGCAGGTCGGCCATGTGCAGATCGAACAGGCCGGCAGCGTCGGACAGGCCGATGCAGTAGGCCTTGACCAGATCCTTCAGGCCGTTGATCTGGATGTTGCGGTTGAGCAGCGCGTAGTTCTGCGCCTCGGGCTCGAAGGCATAGACGCGGGTGCGCCGGGTGGCGGCGGCCCAGATCGTGTACATGCCGACATTGGCTCCGCAGTCGACGACGATCTCGCCGGGCTTGAAGGTGGCGATCCACTCCAGCGTCCACGGCTCCTTGGTATAGATCGAATCGACGCGCCAGCGGGTCATCTGGCTCGGCGTCGCGTAGGTCATCTTGATGCCCTCGTGCACCACTTCGCAGCGGGGGTTCAGGCGTTCATATTCTTCCAGCGTCATGCTCATGGGAAATGCCGGGGAACCCGGACTTTGGCGTGGTTTTGGGTGATTTTTTCGATGATTGCGTGGCGGTATTTTTATTCAACAATCCGGCGCTTTACATTCTAACCCAAGCCCGCGCCACGCAGACAGCAGCGTCCTGTATCGGTGACAATGGTTGTAGAATTCCCCGCTCGAAAAACCTACCAACCCCTCCTACGGAGCACGCAGTGGCGCAACCCCTCGAAAACATCCGCATCATCGATCTGAGCACGGTGGTCATGGGTCCCTTCGCGACCCAGCTGCTGGGCGACCTCGGCGCCGACGTGATCAAGGTCGAGGCGCCGGACGGTGACATCCTGCGTCATATCGCGCCGATGAAAAATCCGGCGATGGGGCACATCTTCCTGCACCACAACCGCAACAAGCGCTCGATCGTGCTCGACCTGAAAAAGCCCGAGGGCCTGGAAGCGCTGCACAAGCTGATCAAGACCGCGGATGTGCTGTTCTACAACGTGCGGCCCCAGGCGATGAAGCGGCTGAAGCTCTCCTACGAGGACGTGGTCAAGATCAAGCCGGACATCGTCTATGTCGGCGCCTACGGCTTCGGCCAGCGCGGTCCCTATGCCGCGCAGCCGGCCTATGACGACCTGATCCAGGGCATGTCGGCAATGCCGGCACTGTTCCACGAGGCGGGCGCCTCGGCGCCGCGCTATGTACCGCTGGCGATTGCCGACCGCATCACCGGGCTCGCCGCGGTGAACGCGATCACCACCGCGCTGTTCGCGCGCAGCCGCACCGGCAAGGGCCAGTCGGTGGAAGTGCCGATGTTCGAGACGGTGACCCAGCTGGTGCTGGCCGACCACATGGGCGGCTTCACCTTCGATCCGCCGGACGGCCCCTACGGCTATGCGCGCATGCTCGCCGAACACCGCGCGCCGTACCAGACCAGGGACGGCTATATGTGCGTGCTGATCTACAACGACAAACACTGGCGCGCCTTTTTCAAGCTGATCGGCCAGGAGGAAATGTTCGAGAAGGACGCCCGCTTCAGCAGCCACGAAGCGCGCTCGCGCAACATCGCCGAGGTCTATGCCTTTGCCGCTGAAAAGCTGAAGCAGAAAACCAACGCCGAGTGGGAGGTATTGCTGCGCGAAGCCGACATCCCCTCGGCGCCGATGAAAGGCGTCGGCGACGTGCTGAACGACCCGCACCTTGAAGCCGTCGGCTTTTTCAAGCGTTCAACCCATCCCAGCGAAGGCCCGCTGCGCGAGATGAC
>JAIENU010000125.1 GCA_019751125.1 Burkholderiales bacterium
CAGGGTCCCAACACCGGCGGCATGGGTGCTTATTCCCCGGCGCCGGTGGTGACACCGGAAGTGCACGCGCGGGTGATGCGCGAGGTGATCCTGCCGACCATCAACGGCATGGCGGCCGACGGCATTCCGTACACCGGCTTTCTGTACGCCGGGCTGATGATTGATGCGAAGGGCGGCATCAAGACCCTCGAATTCAACTGCCGCATGGGTGACCCCGAAACCCAGCCGATCATGATGCGGCTGAAAAGCGACCTCGTCGGCCTGCTCGATGCGGCGATCGACGGTCGGCTTGATGCCGTCGAAGCCGAATGGGATCCGCGGGTGGCGCTGGGCGTGGTGCTTGCCGCGGCGAATTATCCCGAAGACCCGCGCAAGGGCGATGTCATCACCGGCCTGCCGCCGGCGGGCGAGGATTACCACGTGTTCCACGCCGGCACCGCGCTGCGCGACAAGGATGTGGTCACCAGCGGCGGCCGCGTGCTGTGTGTGACCGCACTGGGCCACAACACGCGCACAGCGCAGAAGCGCGCCTATGAAATTGTCGATCTGATCCGCTTCGACGGCCTGCAGTGCCGCCGCGACATCGGCTACCGCGCGATTGCTGCGGGCCGCAAATAACGGCGCTGCGATGGACATCGCGGCAGTCAAAAGTTATCTCACCGGCCTGCAGCAGGCCATCGTCGACCGCCTCGAAGCGCTGGACGGCGGCTCATTCATCCGCGACGAATGGCAGCGGCCGCAGGGTGGCGGCGGCATCACCCGGCTGATCGAAAACGGCGCGCTGTTCGAGCGAGGCGGCGTCGGTTTTTCCCATGTCTTCGGCGACAACCTGCCGCCCTCGGCTTCAGCGGCGCGTCCGGAGCTTGCTGGACGTTCCTTCCAGGCGCTGGGGGTGTCGCTGGTGCTGCATCCGCGCAATCCCCATGTGCCGACGGTGCACATGAACGTGCGCTGTTTTGTCGCTGAAAAGACCGGTGCCGATCCGGTGTGGTGGTTCGGCGGCGGCATGGACCTGACGCCGTACTACGGCGTGGCGGAAGACGCGGTGCATTTCCATCGCAGCTGCCGTGATGCACTGGAGCCTTTCGGCGCCGGTCTGCATCCGAAATACAAGGCCTGGTGCGACCGCTACTTTTTCCTGAAGCACCGCAATGAACCGCGCGGCATCGGCGGCATCTTTTTTGATGATCTGTCAGCGCCCGATTTCGGCACCTGCTTCGCGCTGTTGCGCAGTGTCGGCGACCATTTCCTGCCGGCCTATGCGCCGATCGTCGAACGCCGCCGCGATACGGCGTACGGCGAACGCGAACGCGATTTCCAGGCCTACCGCCGCGGCCGTTATGTCGAATTCAACCTGGTATTCGACCGCGGCACGCTGTTCGGCCTGCAGTCCGGCGGACGCACCGAGTCGATCCTGATGTCATTGCCGCCGGTGGTGCACTGGCGCTACGACTGGAAGCCTGAGCCGGGCACGCCGGAAGCGCGGCTCTACAGCGACTTTCTGGTGGAAAAGGACTGGCTGGCCTGAGTGGCCGGCGAACCGCGCTCAGCCGCGGCCGAACCAGGATTTGACCGAGCGGATGCGCTCGCGCAGCGAGGCGATCAGCGAACCGTCACCCTCTCTTGCCGCGGCAACGCGGTGCTGCTTCAGCAATTTCGGTGATTTGCGGAAGGACTGGTAACGCGCCAGCGCGGCGTGTACATGCTGCTGCAGCAGTTTCAGGTTCAGCGGCTTGGTCAGGAAGCGGAACACCTGTGCCTGGTTGATCAGGTCGATCACCAGCTCCGAATCGGAGGCATCGGTCATCACGATGGCGAGGATTTCCGGGTGGTCCTGCTTCAGCAGCTTGAATGCGGCCAGCGCCTTCTGGTCGCCGCGGCCGATGTCGGCAATGATCACCGCAATTTCCTGCTCGGCCAGCACCGCCAGGCCGCGATCAATGTCGGCCGCATGCAGCACCGGGCATACACCGCCAATCAGCTCGGTCGCCGCGCGGAAAACACTCTGCGCCGACTCGATCACCAGGATGCCGCAGTCGAGTTTTTCCGGCAGGATCACCGGGCTTGCCGCCATGTCGGCAAGTTCGAGCGCGATGGCCGAGGCCTCGCCGACGGTTTTCTGGATTTCGCTGTTGTCCCAGGGCTTGCTGATGAAGCGGAACACCTCGCCGTCGTTGATCGAGCCGACGATGGAGGCAAGATCCGAGTAACCGGTGAGCAGCATGCGTACCGTGTTCGGCGCCACCACCTTGACCTCGCGCAGGAATTCGACGCCGGTCATCTGCGGCATGCGCTGGTCGCTGATCACCACATGCGGTTTGAAGCGCTTCAGGAATTCCATCGCCTCGGGCCCGCTGCTCGCGGTGAACACGGTGTACTGCGAACGGAAAACCGAACGCAAGGCATTGAGAATCCGCTCTTCGTCGTCAACGAACAGCAGCTTCGCTTTTTTGCCGCCGGTATCGAAGGCCTGTTCCACCGCGGCAGCGGCGGCCAACGGCGCGGCGGCTGCAGAGCCCAGCGTCGGCACGTTGAGGCCGGCGATGACCCGCGCCGAGTTGACCAGCCCCTGGTCGAGGCGTTGCGTTGTCACGTCATCGGGCTGCGGCCCGTCTGCTGATTTGCTTGCGCGCAGGCTTGCAGCAATACCCTGGACAAAAGCCAGCGCGAAATCGCGCGCGGTCTGGAAACGTTCCTCGCGTTTTTTGGCCAGTGCCTTGTGCACCGCCCAGTCGAGTTGTGCCGAAATCTTCGGGTTGAAATCCGACGGGTTCTGCGGCCGCTCGCTGATCACCTGGCGCATGATCTCGACGTTGCTGCCGGTGAAAGGTTTGCGCCCGGCGAGCAGCTCGAAGGCGATCACGCCGACGGCGTAAAGATCGGTGCGTGAATCCGGTTCGTCGCCGGTGAACTGCTCGGGCGACATGTAACCGGGTGAACCCATGATCTCGCCGACCTGGGTCAGTGAGGAGGTGTCGATGTGGGCGATGCCGAAATCGCTGATCTTGATGCGGCCGTCATCGTTGACCAGCAGGTTCGAAGGCTTGATGTCGCGGTGGACCACGCCTTGGGCGTGGGCGTAACCGAGGCCGTCAAGCAGCTGGCGGATGATTTCGCCGATTTCCTGCAGCTCGAAATTCGCCTTGTTCTGCAGGTGGTCATACAGCGATTTGCCGTTGACCAGCTCCATCACGATGTAGGCGAGGTTCTCGTCCTCGCCATAGTCGTAAATCGCCGCGATGCGCGGGTGGGTCAGCCGGCCGACGGCCTGTGCCTCGTGGCGGAAGCGGGCGATTGCATACTGCAGCTCCGAGGGATCCATCGTCGACTTGGTGATGGTCTTGATCGCCACCTGGCGATGAATCGCCGGGTCGAAGGCGCGATAGACCACACCCATGCCGCCACGGCCCAGTACGCCCTGGATTTCGTACTTGCCGATCTTCTCGGGGTGGACGTTGTTCATTTCAGCTTTCCAGCACTTCGGGCTCGGGCGGCACCAAGGGCAGCAGGATGCAGAAAGTGGTGCCCTTGCCGACTACCGAATCGACACTAATCTTGCCGCCGTGCTGTTCGATGATCTTGTACGAAATCGACAGGCCGAGGCCGGTGCCCTTGCCCACTGCCTTGGTGGTGAAGAAAGGGTCGAAAATCTTCGACATGATTTCCGGCGGGATGCCCTTGCCGTTGTCGGCAATTTCGACCAGCACATGGCCGGCATCGGCGGAGCGGGTGCGCAGCGTGATTTCGCCGCCAGCGGATTCGATCGCCTGTGCCGCATTGTTGATCAGGTTGAGGAACACCTGGTTCAGCTGCGAGGGCGAGCAGGTGATGGCAGGGATGTCGCCGAACTCCTTTTTCACCGTCAGGTGCTTCAGTTCGTGCTTGGCGAGCAGCAGCGAGCTTTCCAGGCCTTCGTTGAGGTTGAAGCTGGACACCTTGCTGCGGTCGAGGCGGCTGAAGTTTTTCAGGTTGAGCACGATTTCCGAAATCTGCTCAATGCCGTAGAGGCCATCCGTGGCCAGTTGACCAAGCTCGGCCAGGGCCTGCTGCTCGGCGAAGTGATTGACCAGCTCGCGCACCGACAGAAATTTGGTTTGCAGCGTGGCCGGGTCTGGGTTGCCGGCTTCCATCAGCTTCAACAGCTTGTTGGTCTCGACAATCAGCTTTTTCACCTCCGGCAGCTTGCCGGCAACCGAGCCCAGGCTGTTCTTGACATAAGCCAGCGGCGTGTTGATCTCGTGGGCGATGCCGGCCACCATCTGCCCCAACGAGGACATTTTTTCATTCTGGATCAGCTGTGATTCGGATTCCTTGAGCTGGGTCAGCGCGTTTGACAGTTCGCGGGTGCGCTCCTCGACCCGCGACTCGAGCAGGCGGTAGCTCATCGCCAGCCGCGACAAGAGCCAGCCGATCAGGATCAGCATCGCGCCGGCATAGGCGATCAGGTAAATGCGGTAACGCTCGCTGTCGATCTGCGTTTCGGCGGTTTCCGCGCTGAAGGCGTCGGTCAGGCTGTCGATGCGCGGTCCGGCCGAGGCCAGGGCAATTTTCTGGAACAACTCGTCTTCGACCGGTTTCGCACCCAGCACCTGCTGCACCGTCGCATCCATCCGTGCAAGTCCTTCGCGCAGACCCTGCGGCATGCCGTTGCCGGCCTTGCGCAGGTCGGCGGCGAACATTTCAACGTTCTTGCGTTCATCCTCGGTGGGATCGGCGCAGTAACGCACGACATGGGCGAACAGCAGCGCCGCGGTGCTTTCGACTGCCACCAGGCGCTCACGTTGCGGTACCGACTGCCATGCGCCGCGCACCAGGCCGGCGACTTCAGTGTCGAATTCGATGATCCTGGCCAGCGCGGAGGTCACGGTGGCCCCGGCGGCGCGGTAACGTGTCAGCAGTTCGGTCTTCTGCTCGAAGGCCCGGGTCAGCTCGGGCAGGCCGCGGCCGAGTACCGGGCTGTCGACCTCCGCAGCGGCGGTTTTCAGGCGGCGCAGCAGTTCGGGCACGCGGTTGCCCTGGGGCGCGGCGGCGCGCTCGCGTCCTGATGCCCCTTCGATGCGGGCACGCAGCACTTCGATGTCGCCACGACCGTCGATTTCCTTCAACTCGCGCAGGTAACCGAGGATTTCGCTCTGCTGGCGGTAATCGACCCCCTGGCTTTTCAGGAACAGAAAGCCGAGCAGCGCGATCAGGGTCACGGCACCTGCGGCGATCGCCAGCATGCGCAGATTGCGGCGCAGCCCGCCGGCGAGCAACTCCTTAGCCGCCGCCTTTAATGCGCCGGTGTCAAATTTGAGAGCAGGCTTTTTCATCGCATCATTCGCCAAACTTGTTCACCCAAATCATTCATCCGGCTTATTCACCAAGATAAGCCCGGCGCACCTGCGGGCTTGCCAGCAGCGCCGCCGCGCTGTCGGCCAGCACCACACGGCCGCTTTCCATCACGTAGCCGCGGCTGCAGGTTTCCAGCGCCAGTTTTGCATTCTGTTCAACCAGCAGCAGTGTCACACCTTCGGCGGCAATTGCACGCACAGTCTCGAAAATCTTCTGCACCATCAGCGGCGCCAGTCCCATGCTCGGTTCGTCGAGCAGCAGCAGCTTGGGCCGGGACATCATCGCGCGGCCGATCGCCAGCATCTGCTGTTCACCGCCTGAAAGTGTTCCGGCCAGCTGCTCCCGGCGCTCGGCAAGACGCGCAAACAGCGCGTACACCCGGTCGAAATCGCGGCGGATCTCATGGCGGTCATTGCGGATGTAGGCACCCATGGCCAGATTCTCGGCAACGGTCAGGCGCGGAAACACGCCGCGGCCTTCGGGCACCAGAGAAAGTCCTTTTCGGACGAGATGATACGCCGGTTTGCCGGTGACATCGGCACCCTCGTAGCGCAGCGAACCGGATTTCGGCGGCAGCAGCCCGCTGAGTGCCTTCAGCGTGGTGGTCTTGCCGGCGCCGTTGGCGCCGATCAGCGCGACGATTTCACCGCTGGCCACAGCGAGATCAACGCCCTGTACGGCGCGGATGCCGCCGTAAGCCACTTCAAGTCCGCAGACTTCCAGCAGGTACGGGGCACTCATGCAAAGGCCCCGCCGAGGTAGGCCTCGATCACCCGCGGATCGCGCTGCACGTCTTCTGGCCGGCCGCCGGCGATTTTTTCGCCATAGTCGAGCACGGCGACCTGGTGCGACAGGCCCATTACCAGTTTCATGTCGTGTTCGATCAGCAGCAGGGTGGTGCCATCGCCGAGTATCCGTTCGAGCAGGCTGCGCAGCGCGGCGGTTTCGGTGGCATTCATGCCGGCCGCCGGTTCGTCGAGTGCGAGCAGCTGCGGCCCGGTGGCCAGTGCGCGCGCGATTTCAAGGCGGCGTTGGTCACCGTAGGGCAGGTCGCCGGCAACGGCATCGGCCCGCCGCGCGAGTCCGCAGTAGGCCAGCAGTTCATGTGCGCGTTCGCTGATTGCGCTCTCCTCGGCGTTCGCAGCGGGGGTGCGCAGCACCGCGCCAAGAACGCCGGTGGCCGAACGCAGATGGCAGCCGACCCTGACGTTATCGAGTGCGCTCATGCTGGGGAATAGGCGGATGTTCTGGAAGGTGCGCGCGATGCCGCGTGCGGCGATGGCGTGCGGCTTCAGCCCGTCGATGCGCTGTCCGGCGAAACGGATTTCGCCGGCATCCGGCGCGGCCAGGCCGGTCAGCACGTTGAACAGCGTGGTCTTGCCGGCGCCGTTGGGGCCGATCAGCCCGAAAATCTCGCCGCGCCGTACTGCAAAGGACACCGAAGACAGCGCGGCAAGGCCGCCGAAGCGCTTGCTGATGCCCTGCGCCTCAAGCAGTACTTCAGCGGCCATGCGCGGCCTCCGCTTTGGCTGACCTGCGCCGCACCGGCCACAGGCCCTCGGGCCGCAGCAGCATCATCAGCACCAGCGCCAGGCCGAACAGCAGCATGCGCAGGTCGGCGGGATCGATCAGTACCTCGCCGAGCAGGCGCTGCTGTAGCGGACCGATGTAACGCAGTGCTTCGGGCAGCACGGTCAGCAGCACCGCCCCGAGCACCACGCCGGCGACGTTGCCCATGCCGCCGAGCACCACCATGCTCAGCACCATGATCGAGTCGATCAGGTGGAAGCTGGCGGGGCTGACGAAGCCCTGGAAGGAGGCAAACAGCCCGCCGGCAACACCGCCGAAGGTGGCGCCCATGGCAAAGGCAAGCAGCTTGAGGTTGCGGGTGTGGATGCCCATCGCCGACGCGGCGAGCTCGTCATCGCGGATCGCCATCCAGGCGCGGCCGATGCGTGAGTGCTGCAGTCGCAGCGAGATGGCGATGGTCAGCACCGCACAGAACAGGAACACATAGTAATAGTTGTGCACAGCGGGCAGGGTGATCCCGGCAATTTCGTGGGTTTGCGCCAGCGACACGCCGCCCAGCTGGATCGGATCGATCAGCGTGATGCCCCGCGGCCCGTTGGTGATGTTGACCGGCCGGTTCAGGTTGTTCAGCAATACGCGGATGATCTCGCCGAAGCCGAGCGTGACGATGGCAAGGTAATCGCCGCGCAGGCGCAGCGTCGGTGCCCCGAGCAGGATGCCGAAGACCGCGGCGGCCGCGGCACCCAGCGGCAGCAGCACATAGAACGGCCAGTGCACGGCGAATTGCGGGCTGGCGAGCAGCGCATAACCATAGGCGCCGACTGCAAAAAACGCGATGTAACCGAGATCAAGCAGGCCGGCAAAACCGACCACGATGTTCAGCCCCAGCGCCAGCATCACGAACAGCAGCGCGATGTCGATGATGCGCACCCAGCTGCGCCCAAACAGGGCTTCGGTGGCAAACGGGAGTGTCAGAAGCAGCAGCGCGATGGCGGCCCACAGTGCCCAGCGCAGCTGCGGGTTGCCGCTGACCTTGGCGCTGAGGTTCATGCGCGGTCGCCCCCCGACTGCCCGAGCAGTCCCGAAGGTTTGACCACCAGCACCAGCACCAGCACCAGGAAGGCGAAGATGTCACGGTAGTTGCTGCCGAGCACGCCGCCGGTGAGGTCGCCGATATAGCCCGAAGCCATGCTTTCGATGACGCCGAGCAGCAGCCCGCCAAGCACCGCGCCGCCGACATTGCCGATGCCGCCGAGCACGGCCGCGGTGAAGGCCTTGAGCCCGAGCATGAAGCCCATGAAGTAATGGCCGATGCCGTAATAGAGCACCACCATCAGTCCCGCCACCGCACCGATCGCCGAGCCGACGACGAAGGTGAAGGCGATCACGGTATCGACGTTGACGCCCATCAGCCCGGCGACGTCGGGATTCTGTTCAGTGGCGCGCATCGCGCGGCCCATGCGGCTGGCCTTGATGAACCACAGCAGCAGCGCCATGATGCCGCAGGCGAGCACAAAAATCGCCAGCTGCAGCGTGGTCAGCTGCGCGCCGGCGATGTCGATGGCCGCGGGTTCGAGCAGTTTCGGCAGCGCGATGTATTGCTTGCCCCAGATCAGTGCCGCGGTGTATTGCAGCAGGATCGAAATGCCGATTGCGGTGATCAGCGGTGCCAGCCGCGGCGCGCGGCGCAGCGGGCGATAGGCGACACGCTCGATCGACAGCCCGAGCAGGCTGCACACCAGGATCGCGCAGCCGCCGGCGAGCACCAGCACCAGGGGTGCCGGCACGCCGGCCGCAGCCAGCGCCTGGACCACGGTCAGCGCCACCAGCGCGCCGACCATGGTGATGTCGCCGTGGGCGAAATTGATCAGGCCGAGAATGCCGTAGACCATGGTGTAGCCGAGTGCGACCAGGGCATAGATGCTGCCCAGCACCAGGCCGTTGATCAGTTGCTGCGTGAAAATTTCCATGGCCAGAATTTCCACACCCCAAGACGGCAACGGCACCCGTTGCGGGTGCCGTTGTCTGAGGCGGGCTTTGCCGGTTTACTTTTTCGCGGCTTCTGCTGCGGCGGGTGCCGCCGGCGCGGTGGCTGCGGGAGCCGAGCCTGCAGCTGCCGTGGCTGCCGGGGCGGCATCACCTTCCGGCTTGACGATTTCCAGCGGTTCCCATTTGCCGCCCTTGACCACGTAGATGGTGATCGGGCCGACTTTCAGGTCACCCTTGTCGTCGAAGGCGATCGGACCGATCACGCCCTGATAATTGGTCTTGCCGACTTCCGGCAGGAATTTTGCCGGATCGGTGGAGCCGGCGCGTTTCATCGCATCAATGAACACCATCACCGCGTCGTAGCCCATCGGCGCGAAGAGCTCGACTTCCTGGTTGAACTTGGCCTTGAATTTCTCGAGGAAGGCCTTGCCGCCGGGCATCTGGTCCTTGGGCAGGCCGGGGATCGAGGCCATCACGCCTTCGGCTGCGGCTTCACCGGCGAGCTTGATGAAGTTCGGCGTCTGCATGCCGTCACCGCCGATGTATTTGGCCTTGATGCCGAGGTCCTTCATCTGCTTCACCATCGGGCCGGCCTGGGGGTCGATGCCGCCGAACATGATCAGGTCCGGCTTGCGGCCCTTGATCTTGGTCAGGATTGCCTTGAAGTCGGTGTCCTTGTCGGTGGTGTGCTCTCGGGCGACGACTTTCATGCCCAGCGATTTTGCGGTGGCCTCGAAGTTGTCGGCGAGGCCCTGGCCGTAGGCGGTGCTGTCGTCGATCACGGCGACGGTTTTCGCGCCCAGTGTTTTTGCGGCGAAGCGCGCCAGTACCGGACCCTGCTGGCCATCGTGGGCCACCACGCGGAAGGTGGTCTTGTAGCCTTTCAGCGTGTAATCCGGGTTGGTCGAGGCCGGCGAAATCTGCGGGATACCGGCATCGGCGTAGATTTTCGAGGCCGGGATCGAGGCCCCGGAGTTGAAGTGGCCGACCACGGCGGCAACCTTGGCGTCGACGAGTTTCTGCGCAACGGTGGTGGCCTTGGTCGGGTTCGCCTCGTCATCCTCGGCGACGATTTCGAATTTCACTTTCTTGCCGCCGATCTCGACATTGGCCGCGTTGGCGTCGTCGATTGCGAGTTGCACGCCATTGCGGATGTCGATGCCGATGTGCGCCTGCGGGCCGGTCAGCGGCGAGGCGGCGCCGATTTTCACGGTGATCACTTCCGGCGCCTTCGGCGCTTCCGCTTTCGGTGGCGGCGGCGCTTCCTGGCCGCAGGCGGCTAGCAGTGCAGCGACCAGCGAGGCAATCAGGGTATGGCGTAGGGCGGGTTTGTGCATGTCAGGCTCCGTGCCGGCAGTTATTGGTTAAGTAATAAGCAATACAGGGAAAGGTAATACGGGAGAGTAATACGGTGAAGCAACGCAGCGAAGTCATCGGAATGCGGCCGTACTTGTATTAACTCGTTGTTACTGAAAGGATTTTAATCATTATGGTGAGGCCCTGTCGCCTTGTCAATTTGCGGTGGGCAATAAAAAAGCCGGCAGCTGCCGGCTTTTTTGCCAGGGCGACAGGCGTGTCACTTGGTGGCGAGTATCCACTGCACCAGCACCTTCACGTCTTCTTCCTTGACGTGGGCATTGGGCGGCATCGGCGCCGGACCCCAGACACCGGAACCGCCAGCACGGACTTTTTTCACCAGCAGCGCTTCGGCATTTTTGTCGCTGCGGTACTTGGCGGCGATGTCCTTGTAGCTGGGGCCGATGTTCTTGCGATCAACGGCGTGGCAGGTCATGCAACCGCTCGACTGCGCAAGTTTTTCGTTGGCAACGGCCTGGCCAGCGGCAAACACGCTGCACAGGGTCAGGGCAATGACTGCAATCTTCATCGTGGCTCCGGGCTGGATAAAAATGGAAATAATGGTCGATTGTAACGGAAGGCTGGATGTGGCCGGTGTCGTCTTCGGGCTTGACCCGATTCAGGAATAAAAATAACCCATTGATTTTAAAGTATTTTTTAATGCCCCCCGGGCAGGAGCAGGCTGCGGATCTGGCGCACCAGCAGGCCCGGATTGAAGGGCTTGGTCATCACCAGCTGTGCGCCGGCGGCAATACATTCGTCAGAGAAGGTTGCCGTATGGTTGGCAGTCAGAAAAATCACCGGCACTGAAACCAGTGCCGGTTGTGTGCGCATCCAGCGCAGCACCGTCACACCATCAGCCACCGGCATGTTGCCGTCGAGCACGGCGAGATCGATTTTTTGCGTACTCATCGCGGCAATCGCCTCGCCGCCATCCTTGCACGGCAGGATCTCGGTGTTGCGCATGTTCTTCAGGTAGAACGCGACAATACGTGCGATGTCCGGGTTGTCCTCGGCGAAGAGGATACGGATCTTGCCCTCCGCAATGCCGGCGTTCTCGGCCATTTCAGTCGGTGACCGCGCCCTTGCTCGCGGTGGAGACCAGGCGTGCAAACTTGGCCAGCGCGCCGCGCGTGTAACGCGGCTTGGGCTGCTTCCATTTCTTTTTGCGCGCCGCGATTTCCTTTGCGGGGACATTCAGCTGGATCAGCCGTTTGATGGCGTCAATGGTGATCGAATCGCCTTCCCTGACCAGTGCGATCGGGCCGCCTTCGAAAGCCTCGGGCGCAACGTGGCCGACCACCATGCCCCAGGTGCCGCCGGAGAAACGGCCGTCGGTGATCAGGCCCACCGACTCACCGAGGCCCTGGCCGATCAGCGCGCCGGTCGGGGCCAGCATTTCCTGCATGCCGGGCCCGCCCTTCGGGCCTTCGTAACGGATCACCACGACATCGCCGGCCTTGATCTTCTTCGCCATGATTGCCTTCATGCAGGCGACTTCGGAATCAAAGACCCGGGCGGGGCCGGTGATCTTCGGCGATTTCAGGCCGGTGATCTTGGCGACGCAGCCTTCCGGCGCGAGGTTGCCCTTGAGGATCGCGAGGTGGCCCTGCTTGTACATCGGGTTGTTCCACTGGCGGATCACGTCCTGGTCGGCACGCGGCGCATCGGGCACGTTTTTAAGTTCCTGCGCCAGCGTCTTGCCGGTGATGGTCATGCAGTCGCCGTGCAGCAGGCCCTGCTTGAGCAGCATTTTCAGCACCTGCGGCACGCCGCCGGCGCGGTGGAAATCTACCGCGACATAACGGCCCGAGGGTTTCAGGTCGCACAGCACCGGCACCTTCTTGCGCACGCGCTCGAAATCGTCGATGGTCCATTTCACCTGTGCCGCGTGGGCGATCGCGAGGTAGTGCAGCACTGCGTTGGTGGAACCGCCGGTGGCCATGATCAGCGCCACGGCGTTTTCGATCGACTTGCGGGTGACGATGTCACGCGGCTTGATGTCCTGTTTGATGGCATTGACCAGCACGCGCGCCGATTCCGCGGCGGAGTCGGCCTTTTCCGGATCGGGCGAGGCCATCTGCGAGGAGCCAAGCACGCTCATGCCCAGCGCTTCAAACGAAGAGGACATGGTGTTCGCGGTGTACATGCCGCCGCAGGCACCGACCGAGGGGCAGGCGTTTTTCTCGATGCCGATGAAATCCTCGTCGCTCATCTTGCCCGCGGCATAGGAGCCCACTGCCTCGAAGGCGCTGACGATGGTCAGGTCCTGGCCTTTCCACTTGCCGGGCTTGATGGTGCCGCCGTAGACATAGATCGCCGGCACGTTCATGCGCAGGATCGCGATCATGCCGCCGGGCATGTTCTTGTCGCAGCCGCCGCAGACCAGCACGCCGTCCATCGCCTGGCCGTTGACCGCGGTCTCGATGCAGTCGGCGATGACTTCGCGCGACACCAGGGAATATTTCATCGCCTCGGTGCCCATGCCGATGCCGTCGGTAATGGTCGGCACGCCGAACATCTGCGGCATTGCGCCGGCGGATTTCAGCGCGTCGATGGCGCGGTCCACCAGCGGCTGGATGCCGGCATTGCAGGGGTTCATCGTCGAGTGGCCATTGGCGACGCCGACGATGGGTTTGTCAAAGTCACCGTCACCGAAACCCACGGCGCGCAGCATTGCGCGGTTGGGTGAGCGGGCAACACCCGCGGTAATCAGTTGACTGCGTTTGTTCAACGGCATGACTTGTCTCCAGATTGCGACTACGGGGAAACACGGCGTCTGCGGGTGGTGGCGGGAGGCAGGGAACGGCCGCGTATAATTCGGCCTTCATTTTATCGTATCCCTCCGCGAATCTTCGCAAGTCTTCCTCATGTTCGTGCATCCCCAGTTTGACCCGGTGGCGCTGCAGCTCGGGCCGCTCGCCCTGCGCTGGTATGGCCTGATGTACCTGCTCGGCTTTGCGCTGATCTGGCTGGCCGGGCGTTACCGCATCGACCGCAATCCGGGTGGCGTGTGGAGCCGGGCCGACCTCGATGACGCGCTGTTCTTCGGCATTCTCGGCACCATACTCGGCGGGCGCCTGGGTTATGTGCTGTTCTACAAGTTCGGTGAATACGCCGCGACGCCGTGGAAGGTGTTCTACGTCTGGGAAGGCGGCATGTCCTTTCACGGCGGCTTTCTCGGCGTGGTGATCGCGATGATCTGGTTCGCACGCACCCGCCGCCAGGACTGGCTGCGCATCACCGACTTCATCGCGCCGCTGGTGCCGCTGGGCCTGGCCGCGGGACGCATGGGCAATTTCATCAACGCCGAACTGTGGGGGCGACCCACCGACCTGCCCTGGGCGATGGTGTTTCCGAATGTTGACCGCGTGGCACGCCATCCCTCGCAGCTCTACGAATTCGCGCTGGAGGGCGTGCTGCTGTTCGTGCTGCTGTGGTGGTTCAGCGCAAAACCGCGGCCGCGCGGCGCGGTATCGGCGCTGTTCCTGATCGGTTACGGCGTGTTCCGCTTCGGCGTCGAATACACCCGCGAGCCCGACAACTTCCTCGGTTTCCTTGCGCTGGGCCTGACCATGGGCCAGTGGCTGTCACTGCCGATGGTGCTCGCCGGGGCCGCGCTGCTCGCCTGGTCACTGACGCGGCCGCGTGCGGCCTGAGCCTGGCAGCCGCTCAGTTCTTCAGTTCAGTGTTTTGGGATCGACCGTGCTCTTGCCGCGTAATGCGGCGCGGCGGCCGAGCAGGCGCTGGAAATTGCCGAGTGACAGCAGGTGCAGATAGCAGCGCGCGAGGATGCCGTTCTGCGCCAGCGTCTTCAGCGTGTCGGCAGGCAGGGCATGCAGTTTTTCTTCCGATACCCGGTACATCCCGGTCAGCGTCAGCGGCTGTTCGCCGGTCGGCGTGGCCTGTGCGGTGAACGGCTCCAGTACCTGCAGCTCGGCCAGCCTGCGTGTCATCTCTTCGGTGCGCGCAAGATCGTTCTCGAATTCAAACAGCAGCTTGCTTTGCGCCTGCCACGCCGGCAGGTCCTGGCCCTGGGCATCGAACAGCGAGCTGCCGTCGGCTGCGACTGCTGATTTCTCGACGCAGGCAACCCGTTCGTTCTGTTCCTTGCCGTCGACCGACACCCGGGTCATGCAGAAAGGATGGCGGCGCACATAGGCCGGAAGATAGCTGGCGGCATCCCACTGCCCGTCGGTGCCGACAAACAGGTTCTGCCGGGGCTCGACACCGAACAGCGCCATCGCGATGAAGCTGCGGCCCTGGTCGCCGGAAATGAAGGTGATCGGGTAATCACGCAGCGCCGCCGCGAATTCGCTGAAGGACAGCGGCAATGCGCCAAGCCCGCGAAAGGCAGCGGGCACCATCCGGCCTTCGTTGAGGCGGACTTTCTGCGTTTTCACCAGCGGCACGATGTCCTGGTATCCGTAGGGCGGTTTGATTTCCATGGCGAAGCTCCGGTTTTTGGTGCACTGATTATAAGGCGCCGCGCCGCGGCGGCGATTTGCCGCATGCCGGGCGAGCGGGTAGAATTCGCCCCTCTTTTCGGGGTGGTAGCTCAGCTGGGAGAGCGTCGCGTTCGCAATGCGAAGGTCGGGAGTTCGATCCTCCTCCACTCCACCAGCACACTCAAAAGCCGCCTCCGGGCGGCTTTTGTTTTGGCGTGCCGGATCAGCTCCTGACCAGCCATTCCGGCAGCGATCCCCAAAGCACGGCAATACCGAGCACGACAAACACCAATGCCGCAACGGCATGCACTGCACGCACCGGCAGTCTGCGCGCCGCGGCCTCCCCAAACAGCACCACCGGCACGTTGGCGATCATCATGCCCAGCGTGGTGCCGATGACCACTGCCCACAGCAGGTCGAAACGCGCAGCAAGCGCGATGGTTGCGATCTGCGTCTTGTCGGCCATCTCGGCCAGAAAAAATGCGACGGTAGTGGCGCCAAACACCCCCAGCGGTGCGCGTGGTGTGGCCATGTCACTGTCGAGTTTGTCCGGCACCAGCATCCATGCCGCCATCGCGATGAAGGATGCGCCGAGTATCCAGCGCATTGTTTCCGGCGACAGCGCATGCGCGATCCATACGCCGACGCTGCCGGCAGCGGCATGGTTGAGCAGCGTCGCGACAAAAATGCCGGCGATGATCGGCCGTGGCTGGCGAAAGCGCGCGGCGAGCAGCAAGGCGAGCAACTGGGTTTTGTCGCCGATTTCGGCGAGGGCGACGATGCCGGTTGAAACGAAAAAGGCTTCCATCAAAACTCCGCGGCCGGGCGCTGGACGATTGACCACTGTGCCGCCCGGCCTTGCGGTGGCACTGTGGTCAAAGGTCTCGCCAGGTCGGGAAACCGCCTGCACCATGGCCGGTTGGCCAAGTGTGTTGATGCAGGCCCCTTCCGTTGCGGGAAGGGAGGCTACTCCCCAATGACGGCGCGGATTGTAACGCGCGGTGCGTTCCCGCTCTTTCTGTTTTGGTGTTCGCTGTCCGCACGTTGCGCGAAGATGGTGATCACCGGGCTTATTCGGTAATCTAGCGCCACGGCGCCCGACTGCAGCTCGAGGCCCGATAAAAAATACAATAAAAACAATCACTTATATAAAATCACCGGGTAACAATCATGGCCACCCTGTTTTCCAAGCTGATGCCCCAAGAGGGCCGCTTTTTTGATTTTTTCAATGCCCATGCGCTGCGCATTGTTGAAGGCAGCCGCGAACTGGTCGGGCTGATGTCCAACCTGAAGGATGCCGAAAGTTACACGCGGCGCATCGACGAGGCCGAGCGTGCCGCGGACAAGATTACCCACGACACCATCCTCACGCTGCACAGCACCTTTATCACGCCGATCGACCGCGACCAGATCCACCAGCTGATCACCAGCATGGATGACATCCTCGACCTGATCCAGGACGTCGCCGAGTCGCTGCTGCTTTACGACATCCGCCAGGGCACGCCCGAAGCCGAGCAGCTCGCCGAGATCTGCCACATGTCCTGCGAGCGCATCAAGACCGCGGTCGGCCTGCTGCCCAAGCTCAGTTCGCCTGACGCGATCCTGAAAACCTGTGAGGAAATTGACCGCCTCGAATCCGACGCCGACCGCGTGATGCGTTCGGCGATGTCACGGCTGTTCCGTGATGAAACCGACCTGAAGCAGGTGTTCAAGCTGCGCTCGGTGTACATGCTGCTCGAAGAAATCACCGACCGCTGCGAGGACGTTGCGAACGTCATCGAAGGCATCGTGCTCGAGCACGCCTGAGCGCCGTCATGGATCAGGTCAGCATCAGCCTGGGCGTCATCGTGCTGCTCGTCGCAGTCGCGCTCATTTTCGATTTCATGAACGGCTTTCACGACGCGGCGAATTCGATCGCCACCGTGGTGTCCACCCGCGTACTGAAGCCCTACCAGGCCGTGGCCTGGGCGGCGTTCTTCAATTTTGTCGCGTTGTTCGTGTTCCAGCTCAAGGTTGCGACCACGGTTGGCCAGGGCATCATCGATGCCCCGGTGGTCGATCACCACATCGTGTTCGGCGCACTGATCGGGGCCATCGCCTGGAACATCATCACCTGGTATTACGGCCTGCCGTCGAGTTCATCACATGCGCTGATCGGCGGACTGATCGGTGCTGCCGTCGCCAAAAGCGGCGCCGCCGCACTGCAGAGTGCCGGCATCTACAAGACGCTGATCTTCATCGTGGTTTCGCCGACGCTGGGTTTCCTGCTCGCCGGCCTGCTGATGGTTGCAGTGGCATGGATCTGCCGGCGCACCACGCCGGCGAAGGTCGACCGCTGGTTCCGCCGGCTGCAGCTGGTTTCGGCCGCAGCCTACAGCCTCGGCCACGGCGGCAATGACGCGCAGAAGACCATGGGCATCATTCTGATGCTGCTGATCGCCGCCGGCATGACCGGGCCCAAGGATCCGATCCCGATGTGGGTGGTGGTGTCCTGTTACGCGGCGATTGCGCTGGGCACGCTGTTCGGCGGCTGGCGCATCGTCAGGACCATGGGCCAGAAAATCACCAAGCTGAAACCGGTCGGTGGTTTCTGCGCCGAGACCGGTGGCGCGATGACGCTGTTCCTCGCCACCACCATGGGCATTCCGGTATCAACCACGCACACCATCACCGGCTCGATCGTCGGCGTCGGTTCGACACAGTCGGTGTCGGCGGTGCGCTGGGGCGTTGCCGGCAACATCGTGCTCGCCTGGATACTGACCATCCCCTGCTCGGCGGCGATGGCGGCACTGGCCTGGTGGGTGAGCCTGAGCCTGTTTCCCTGATCCCGTTTTTTTGCGGAAGTGGATTGACGATGAGCGAACACAACGAACACGCCGCAATGCTCGCGCAGAGTGTCGGCGATTTTGTGCAGCACGGTGCCAACCTGCCGCGGGTGCGCGCGCTGGCGCAGACGCGCGCCGAGTTTGACCGTGAACAATGGCGCCAGCTTGCCGAATTCGGCTGGCTGGGTGTGCTGGTGCCGGAATCCTGCGGCGGCCTCGGCCTCGGGTTGACTGAGGCCACGATTGTGGCCGAAGGACTCGGCCGTGCGCTGACCCCGGAGCCGTATACCGCAGTGGCAGTGCTGGCCGCGAGTTTGCTTGATGGCCTGCCTGCGACAGCACTGCGCGATGAACTGCTCACCGGCCTCGCCACTGGCGAACGCCTGCCGCTCGCTGCCTGGCAGGAGCAGGCTGATGATTTCTGCGGCACGCAGCTGGCCTGCCGTGCCCAGCCTTTCGAAGGCGGCTTCCGCGTCAGCGGCGAAAAACAGTTTGTCGCGGGTGCCGCTGCTGCGGATGGCTTCATCGTCAGCGCTGCAGGCGCGCAGGGTCTGGCGCTGCTGTGGGTGCCGCGTGATGCGGCGGGTTGCAGTGTCAAACTGCAACCGCTGGCTGACGGCCGCAGCTACGGCATGCTGGTGCTGAAAGATGTGGTGGTGCCACGCGCGCAGCTGCTTGCCGAGGGTGATGCGGCGCGTGCTGCGCTGGACCGCGCGCTGGACCATGCTGCGGTGACTGCGGCGGCCGAACTCGTCGGCGTGATGAAGCGCGCCCACGAGATGAGCCTCGACTACATGAAGACGCGGGTGCAGTTCGGCAAGCCGATCGGCAGCTTCCAGGCTTTGCAGCACCGCGCCGTCGATCTCTTCATCCAGCAGGAACTGGCCGATTCGGTACTACGCGATGTGGTGCGCCAGCTCGATGGCGGCGCCGATGCCGCAGCGCGCGGACTGGGCGCAAGCCGTGCCAAGTCGCGCTGCGGTGATGCCGCGCTGGCAATCACCCGCGCCGCGATCCAGTTTCACGGCGCGATCGGATTCACCGAAGACTGCGATGTCGGCCTTTATGTGAAGCGTGCGCTGATGCTGGCCAGCTGGCTCGGCAACGGCCGCGCCCACCGCGCACGTTATGCAAGGCTGTCGGCACTGGCCTCAAACAAGGAGGCGGCATGAACACCGACTGGAATGCGCTGAGCGACGAGGCCTTCCGTGCTGAAGCGCGGACGTTTTTCGAGAACGAGTTTCCCGAGCATTTCAAGTTCCTGCCACGGCGCATGCGCCTGGCGGAATGCCGTGACTGGTACCAGAAGCTCTCGAAAAAAGGCTGGATTGCGCCGAACTGGCCGCGTGAATACGGCGGCATGGGCTTGTCGCCGACCAAACTGCTGATTTATTTTGAGGAGACCGAACGCGCCGGCGTGGGACGTATGCCTGACCAGGGCATCACCATGGTCGGGCCGACGCTGATCCGCTTCGGCAACGATGCGCAGCGCGCTTATTTCCTGCCGAAGATCATTGCCGGCGACGCGATCTGGTGCCAGGGCTACTCCGAGCCGAATTCCGGTTCCGACCTCGCCAGCCTGCGCACCGAGGCCGTGCCCGATGGTGATGATTACGTCATCAACGGCAGCAAGATCTGGACCTCGATGGCACACGACGCCACCCATATCTATGTGCTGGCGCGCACCGACAAGGCGGCGAAGAAAAAGCAGGAAGGCATCAGCTTTTTCCTGGTCGACATGAAGACGCCGGGCATCACGCTGCGCACCATCCGCAACATCGCGGGTCACGAAGAGTTCTGCCAGGTGTTTTTCGACAATGTACGCACGCCGAAGGCCAACCTGGTCGGCGAACTGCACAAGGGCTGGACCATTGCCAAGGGCCTGCTCGGTTTCGAGCGCCTGAACATCGGCAGCCCGCGGCGGCCGCTGCAGGCCATGGAAAAACTCGAGGCGCTGGCGCAGGCACGCGGACTGATGGCCGATGCCGCATTTGCCGAACGCCTGACCCAGTTAAAACTTGATCTCGCCGACCTTGGCTCGTTGTACGGCCGTTATGTCGATATGGCGCGCCGCGGCGAGGCGATGGGCCCCGATGTCTCGATGCTCAAGGTGTGGTCGATGGACACCTACCAGAAGCTGTCGGAACTGTTGCTCGAAGCGGCCGGCGAATACGCCCCGATGGAAGGTGAAGTGGCGTTTGGTGATACCGGGATCGATGTGCTGTCGCCGTTCTACAACTCGCGGCCCGGCACCATCTACGGCGGGTCCAACGAAATCCAGCGCAACATCCTCGCCAAGTACGTGCTCAACCTGCCGTCCTGAGCTGGCTGGTTAAAAAGCCAAATAAGTCACAGTTGCGGCATCGCAGCGCTTGCCTTAGGCGCGATGCACCGCAATAATTTTGCCCTGAACGGCAAAGCATTTTTTCTAGTATTTGCCGAAAAAATACTCAAAAAACAGGGGGCAGTAATGAAATTCGTCCGGATTTTGCCGGTGGTTACCGTATTTGCAGCGTCTGCTGCGTTTGCTCAACAAGCCACCGCCCCCGGCCCGATAGACCGGGTCAAAATCACGGATAACGAACTGAGCTGCGCCCAGATCCATGGCGAAATCGGCGACATGGACAAGGTCGTCGGCGAGGCGCGTGCGATCGAAGCCAAGCAGAAAACCAATACCACTGCCGCCGGTGCTGCGGGGACTGCAGCCGAAGTGGCCGGACGCACCGGCCTGTTCGGGGCCATCGGCGGATTGACCGGCCATCTGTTCGGCCAGCTCGCCGCACAAACTGCCGCCGGTGCCGTGCAGCAGACTTCGGCGCAGTCGGCGCAGCAGGCGGGCGAGCGTGCGCGACAGGCTGTGGCGCGCAAAGAACACCTCACCGGACTGTTTCTGGCCAAGGACTGCAAGGCTTCCGATCCCAATGCCGCCGGCCGCGCGCTGAGCGGTGAAGAACTGCAGAAGTTGACCGCGGCCGGTGCAGCCGCGGCTGCAGCCGATGCCGGCCCGGCAAAGGCGCCGGCCGATGCCCAGGGTGCAGCGGCACTGGTCAACGAAGCCGCGGCGACTGCGCGTCCCGCCAGCATCGCCGCCTCGGAACTCTCCGAGGATCGTGTCCGCGAACTCGTTGGCCGCGCGCAGAAGGTGGCGATCGGCGGCTATCGCGTGGCCTTTGTCATCCAGAACAGCGCCGCGGCCTATGCCGGTGCCGGCCTGTCCAACATGGGCCAGAGCACCGGCAATATCCGCACCATCACCCAGTCGCAGAACCGGCGCATCGACGTTGCCCTCGACAACATCACCCCGGCGCTGATGCAGTCGATCACCGACCGCCTGTATGCGGATTTTGTCGAGAAGCTTAAGGCCAGCGGTCGCGAGGTCGTGCCTTTCGAGCAGGTAGGTTCGCGCGAAACCTTCCGCCGCATCACCGTGGCCGAGGCCAAGCCGGGTGGCAGCTATACCTCAAGCCCGACCGGAGACCGCCGCAATTTTGTGGTGATGGCGCCCACCGGCATGCCGCTGTGGTTCATCCACGGCGACCCGCTCGGCAACCTCAGCCCGATTTCGATCGAAAACTGGCGCGCGGCGAGCACTCTGTCGCATGAACTGCAGGCCACCATAGTCACCGCGCAGGTGATCGTGGATTTTGCGCGCATGGAAAGTTCAGGGCGCAGCAATATCGCAACACGCGCCAGCGTCGGCGCTGAACCGCAGATGTCGATCGCGCCGGGTTACACCACGCTCACCGCATTTCACGCGACACGGGCTGATGTCGGTGATTTTTCCGCAGCCCGGCTGAAGTCGGTGCTCAACATGGATGGTGATTTTGCGACGGTGCGCCAGGGCGACAGCCACAGCACGGCGGGCCTCGCCAATTCGCTGACCATGGTCACCGGCCTGCAGGGTGTGCAGATTTCCCGCGATCGCCAAGCCTATGTTGCCGATCCCGGCAAATACGCCGGCCTTGCCCTCGGTGGCGGCTTTGGGGTCAACGCCCTGCTTGCCAGCGTGGTGAAGGGCAAGTAAGCGCGCTGCGGCAGGCTTTACTCCACCTTCATCGGCAGGATCACCATCTGTATGCCCTGCAGATGCAGCTTCTGCTGCAGGGCGAGGGCGGTCTGGTTGTGCAGCCAGCGGGTGAAGAAATTGTCGTGCACGAAAATCAGCTTTGAGGCGAAGAACACGCAGTTCGGGAAGTCGCGGGTGATCTGCTCGACGAGTTTCAGCAGTTCATCCACCGGTTCGGTACCGAAGCCACAGTAGCTTTTTGCCGCGAGTTCGTGGCTGTGGCAGAAGTTCTCGTAGTAGCGCAGCGAGTTCTCGATCTCGAACTGCAGCGTCCGCAGCGCGCCGGCGCCGTCGAAGCGCTGGGCATCGATCTCGCCGACACTGACAAACACGAAGTTGCGGAAGTGCCCGGGGAACAGGCGCTGCACCCACAGCAGCGCGTGCATGCCGACGCCGCGGTTCTTGCCGACGAAGAACACCGCGGTCGGCTTCTGTGCATCGGGTTGCGGCGGATTTTCGATCGCTTTCAGCGGGCCGCCGCTGGAAAACAGCTTGTCGATCTTGCGCAGCTGTTCGCGGGTTTCGTTGTAATGCCAGCGGATCACCGCGCACAGCGCGATCACGCCGCCGGTGATCAGCAGCGTCACCCAGCCGCCGTCGAAGAATTTGCCGAAGATCAGCACCAGCAGGATGCCGGTGGTGACAAACAGGCCGGCCGCGGACAGCACCAGCCGCCAGCGCCAGTGTTCAGCGGAGCGGCGGTTGCGTATCCAGTACAGGCACAGGCCCCACAGCGCGATGCTGAAGGTCAGGAACACATTGATGCTGTAAAGCACCACCAGCAGCGCGACGCTGCCTTCGCTCCACAGCAGCACCACCAGCGCCGCCACGCCCATCAGCACGATGCCGTTCTGGGTGACCAGCCGGCTCGACAGCTGGCGGAACTGCCGCGGCACCCAGGAGTCGGCCGCCATGTTGGCGAGCACCGCCGGGCCGCCGAGGAAGCCGGTGTTGGCGGCGATGAACAGCAGGCCGGCCTCAAGCAGCAGCACGATCAGCAGCGCGGTCTCGTTCAGTGCCGCACTGCCGAGGTTGAAGTCATTGATGATTGCGCCGAACACGGTGGCGTTGAGCGTCTGCCCCGGGATCTTCACCGCATCCCACAGCATGTACAGCACAAGAATGCCGCCGGCGGTGAAGGCCAGCGACATCGCCATGTAGAACATGGTCCATTTGCCGGTGCGCACCCGCGGTTCGGCCAGCGTGTTGATGTTGTTCGACACCGCTTCCAGGCCGGTATAGGTGCCGCCGCCATGCGAGTAGGCGAAAAGTAGCGTCGCGGCAACAAAGGTCCAGCCCGCTTCACCGGCCATCGCTTTCGTTTCGGCGAGTGTGGCGGGCAGCAGCGTCGGCAGGCGCTCGGCGTGGGCGTAGATGCCCCAGGTGATCAGCACGGCATGCACGATGACGTAGCCGAGGAACACCGGCAGCAGGATCTTGATCGCCTCTTTCAGGCCGCGCAGGTTCAGCGTCAGCAAAATCAGCACCAGCAGTATGGCAAAGGCCACCTTCCAGCCCTGCCAGGACACCGGCAGCAGGCTGAACACGGCGTCGGCGCCGCTCGCCACCGAGATCGCGATGGTCAGCACGTAATCGACGATCAGCGCGGCCCCCGCGGTGACACCGGCACGTGGGCCGATCAGCTGGGTCGCCACCTTGTAGCCGCCGCCGCCATTGGGGAACAGCTCGATCACCTGGTTGTAGGCGAGCGAGATGATGAACACCGTGATGATCGTCGCCGCGGCGAGATAGAGCCCGAGCTGGGTATGCGTGCCCAGCGCGAGATAGGCTTCCTCCGGGCCGTAGTTGGCTGAAGACAGGCCGTCGGCACCGAGGCCGACCCAGGCGAAGAAAGCGATCAGCGCGATATGCCGGCGCGTTTCCGGGTTCATCGGATCGCGCGGGGCGCCGATGACGATGCTGCGCAGTTTGTTTGGGCTGGCCAAGAGTCGGCTGGCGCGGCGCCTCAGGCGGCGTCGTGTTTCCTGTACAAAATTGTCAGAGCGCGGAGTCGCGCTGCGGCAATATCGACCGGACGGTCGTTGATGAGGTCGTTCACGGTTGAAGCGGTCGCGTAGAATATTCGCGTGTTGCGCAGCATCATATCGTATTTGCACGGTGGCCGGCGATTGCGCCGACGGTCACCGGCTTCCGGAGGAGTCGTGACGTCACGCCAGCTGAGCCCGCGCCAGCCATGACCGGGCCGTCCCCCGCGTCTGCCGTGCATCCTTCCCTGTCGGGGCTGAGCAAGGCGGTGACCGACAAGCTCGCCAAGCTCGGCATCGCGCGCAAATTCGACCTCGTGCTGCACCTGCCGCTGCGTTACGACGACGAGACGCGGCTGACCCCGATTGCCGACGCGCTGCCCGGCACCGAGCTGCTGGTGCAGGGCACGGTCATCGACTGTGGCATCCAGTACCGGCCGAAGCGCCAGCTGGTGTGCCGCATCGCTGAAGGCAATGCCGTGCTGGTGCTGCGTTTTCTCAATTTCTACGGCAGCCAGGTCAAGCTGCTTGCCGAGGGCAACACCATCCGCGCCTTCGGCACGGTGCGTCTCGGCCACCTCGGTGCGGAGATGGTGCATCCGCGATTTCGTGTGGTGGCGGGCGAGATGCCAGTCGCGCAGTCGCTGACCCCGGTGTATCCGACCACCGCGGGCATGGGGCAGGACACGCTGCGCCGGCTGATTGCCCGTGCGCTGGCCGGCGAGCCGCTGTCCGAGCAGTTGCCCGCGACGCTGACCGAGGCACTGGGCCTGCCGCCTTTCGCCGATGCGGTGCGCCTGCTGCACAATCCGCCGCCGGATGTTTCGCAGTTGCTGTTGCAGGAGCGCACACATCCGGCATGGCGGCGGATGAAGTTCGATGAACTGCTCGCGCAGCAATTGTCGATGCG
>JAIENU010000059.1 GCA_019751125.1 Burkholderiales bacterium
TCGGCGCGGCGGTTTTCCGCCCAGCTCGCCTCGTCGTGGCCGGTGGCTTTGGGCTTTTCTTCGCCGAAGCTGACCGTTTCGATCTGGTCGGCCTGGGCGCCGAGCAACTGCATCGCCTGCTTCACCGCATCGGCACGGCGTTGGCCCAGGGCGAGGTTGTACTCGCGGCTACCGCGCTCGTCGGCATGCCCCTGGATGGTCATCTTGCTGCCACGGTTCTGCTGCAGGTACCGGGCATGGGCAGCGACCACGGGCTTGAACTCTTCCTTGACCACGTTGCTGTCGAGCTCGAAATAAATGCTGCGCTTGGACAGGATGTTGGCCGGGTCCTTGAGCGGATTACCGGAGACCGCAGAGGGTTTAAGCGGTTGCGTGGTGACCCCACCGGTCTGGGCCGGCGGTTTTTGTGCAGGAGCCGTCGCGGCACTGCCGCCGCTGCGGTCTTCAACCGAAGCGGCGTCCTGTTCCTTGTCGGGGGTGCTGCTGCACGCGGCCAGTATCGACACCAGCGCTGTTGCAATGATCAGTCGTTTCATTTCAGGACTCCTTGTCGACAGGGGTGGTGGGCTGAGGTTGGTTGTCAAAAGCTTGTGTGAAGCTTATTTATTGACCACGGGACTCCACGCAGGTTCGCGCACATCCCCGACATCTGCAGTAAATCGCTGCTTGATGCGACCGTCGTTAGAAACGGCGGCCAATATACCACGCCCCCGCACCTCGGTCGCATAGAGGATGGTCTTGCCGTTGGGTGCGAAGCTGGGCGATTCGTCGATGCCGCCATCACTGAGCACCTGCACCTGGCGCGATGCGAAATCCTGTACCGCGACATTGAAACGGCCGCCGTTGCGCTGGATGAAGGTGAAGCTTTTGCCGTCGGGACTGTGCCGCGGAGACACGTTGTAAGTGCCGTCAAAAGTGATCCGCTGCGCTGCGCCGCCGTTGACCGATACCCGGTAAATCTGCGGCCCGCCTCCGCGGTCGGAGGTGAACAGGATCGACTGGCCGTCCGGCGCGAAGTTTGCTTCGGTGTCGATGGCCGAGCTCTGCGTCAATCGTTGCGGCGCACCGGAGCCGTCGGCATTGATCAGGAAAATCTGCGAACCGCCGTCGCGGGTCAGTGTCACCGCCAGACGACGGCCATCGGGCGACCAGGCCGGGGCACTGTTGCTGCCGCGGAATTCTGCCACCGCACGTCGCTCACCTGTCAGCAATGACTGAACATAGACCACGGGTTTTTTCTGCTCGAAGGACACATAAGCGAGGCGGTTGCCGTCAAAGGACCATGCGGGAGATATGATCGGCTCGGCCGAGCTCAATACGGTCTGCGCACCGAACCCGTCGGCATCGGCCACATGCAGCTCGTAACGGCTGCCGCGCTTGACAACGTAGGTGATACGGGTGGCAAACACGCCGGTGTCGCCGGTGAGCTTCTCGTAGATGACATCGCTGATCTTGTGCGCGGTGAGCCGCAGCTGTGCCTCGGTGGCAAAATAGACGAAGCCGGCAATCTGCACCTGCTTGGTGGCATCAAGCACGCGGAAACGGATGTCATAGCGCCCGTCGGCCGCCTTGCTCACCGCACCGATCACCACCGCGTCGGCGCCCCGCGCTTTCCACTGCGGGTAGTTGACCTGCTCGGGCTCATGCGGCACCGGGTTCATGCCGCCGGCATCGACCATCCGGAACAGGCCGCTGCGCGCAAGATTGGCGGCGATTACCGGCGTCAGTTTCTGCGCCAGCCCGTCCTCGGCGCGGAAAGGCACAACCGCGACCGGTATCTGCGTCGCACCGCCGCCAATGACCTCGATGCGCAGCTGTGCGACTGCGCCCGGGGCAAAGCCGGCGCACAGCAACATCAGCGCCGGGAAAATGATTCGCTTGATCATGGCCACGCTTGTCCTCCAGTACTGATTTTACGACTGCGGCAATCCCGGCAAGTTCTCGCGACCATCAGCTTTGCGGCCGGAAAGCCATTGTGAATTCGCGGAAATTGCGCTGGAACAACTCCCCCGAGGGCACCTCAAAAGGCTGGGCGCGGCGCACCGCCCGCTCCACGGCCTCGTCATAGGCCAGATTACCGCTGGGTTTTTTCACGCGCACGTTCAGCACCTCCCCGCCTGGCAGCAGGGTGACCACAACCTCGGCTTCGGGATTGCCCTGCACGCTGGGCGGCACCAGCACGAAGCGACGAACCTTGGCCTGTATCCCGGCCAGATATTTATCGACTTCGCGTTTCGCTGCGGCCGCCGCCTCTGCGGCGAGTTTGTCCCGAGCCAGTTGTTGCTCGGCGGCGACACGTTTGGCCTCGGCGTCGGCCGCCTGCTTCGCTTTCAGCGCATCGGCTTCGGCCTTTTTCTTTTTCTCGAGTTCGGCTTCACGCTGTGCTTCACGTTGTTTGTCTGCGGCAAGTTTTTTCTTTTCCGCCTCCAGCGCCGCCTGCTCCTTCAGCTTGCGTTCCTTCTCGAGCTTGTCCTTCAGCGCGATGTCGGCCTTGGGCGCCGGCTCGGGTTTGGGCGGCGGTTTGGCTTCGAGTTTCGGTTGAGGTGGCGGTGGCACCGGCTTCACTTCGGGCGGGGGAGGTGGCGGTTCTTCCTTCGGCGGCGTCGAAGACGGCAGGTCACGCCACAACTCGACCACCTGGGCGGTATCGACTTTCTGCTGCTGCCAGCTGACACCGAACACCAGCAGGGCCAGCAGCAGCAGGTGCACCGTAAAGGTCAGCGCACCGGCCCAGGCCTCTGCGCTTGATCGCAGTGCCATTGCGGCCATCAGTTGCGGGGACGCGCGAGCAGTCCCACTTTCTGCACCCGGTTCTGCTGCAGCATGTCCATCACTTCAAGCACCGCCTCGTAACGCACGTCCTTGTCGGCAGCGATCACCACGGCCTGGTCCGGATTGCGCTTCTGCTTGTCGCGGATCGCAGCGATCAGTTCATCGCGGCTGACCTTGCGTTCAGCACCACCGCGATCACGGTCGCGCAGCATCAGCTTGCCGTCTCGATCGACCGACACCTCGAGCGGCGCCACCGGCGGATTGGCGGTCTTGCCGACCGAGGGCAGTTCGATCTGGCCGGGATTGATCAGCGGCGCGGTGACCATGAAGATCACCAGCAGCACCAGCATCACGTCGATATAGGGCACGACGTTGATCTGGTTCATCAGGCGCCGGCCGCTGCGTTTTTCGATCAGCATCGCTGACTCCCCCCGCTCAGCGCACCTGCCGCTGCAGGATGTTGGAGAACTCTTCGCTGAAGGACTCGAAACGTATCGCCAGCCGGTTGACGTCACCGGCAAAACGGTTATACGCGACCACCGCCGGAATCGCCGCAAACAGGCCGATCGCGGTGGCGATCAGCGCTTCGGCAATACCCGGAGCAACATGGCCCAGCGTCGCCTGGGCGACATTGGCCAGCCCGCGGAAGGAATTCATGATGCCCCACACCGTGCCGAGCAGGCCGACATAGGGGCTGACCGAACCGACCGAGGCAAGGAAGGACAGTGACGACTCCAGGCTGTCCATCTCGCGCTGGTAGGTGGCGCGCATCGCGCGCCGGGTACTGTCCATCAGCGCGGCGACATCGGCGCCCGGCTCGCGGCGGTGTTTGGTGAATTCACGGAAACCGGCTTCGAAGATGCGCTCGAGGGTACCCGAGGATTCCCGACCGCTGGCGGCGCGCTGGTACAGCGCATTGAGGTCGGCGCCGCTCCAGAACTCACGCTCGAACTCGGCGGTCTGCCGTGCGGCACGGCGCAGCGTGAATATCTTCAGGAAAATGTAATACCAGGAAAACAGCGAGGCCAGCAGCAATGCACCCATCACCAGCTGCACCGGCACGCTGGCCCCGGTGATCAGGCTCAACACCGACATGTCATGGGACAGCGTAGCGTTCACTCTGTTATTTCCGTTGTTATATTCATTTTTTCCCGCAATTCCCGGGGCACCCGTGATGGCCTGAAACCATCCGTTGTCACACAGACAACGTCGACTGCCGCCGTCACCAGTTCCTGCATCATCGCTCCCTCTTCTTCACGAATTACACGCTGCTGAAAGCGAATCCGGCTGGCGCCGACGTTAACGACTTCCACCGTCACCTGCAAGCTGTCGTTGAACCGCGACGGCTTCAGATATTCGATCTGCACCGCGCGTACCACAAACAACACGCCATGCTCGGCGGCAAGCCGTGGCTGCTCGAAGCCAAGCGCTCGCAGCCATTCGCTTCGCGCGCGCTCCATGAAGCGCAGATAGTTGGCGTAGAACACCACCCCGCCGGCATCGGTGTCTTCGTAATAAACGCGCACCGGCCAGGAAAAGGGTTCAGAGGCTTGAGGCTCAGCCGGTTTTACGGTCATTACATGAATAGTCGATAAAAATTTGCAATAAAAACAATAATTTACTGATTCTTTGCCGGGGAAGATCCGTCCCACAGGTCACGCGCTGCGGCAGCCCCGGGTTCGGACAGTCCGAAATGGCGGTACGCCAGCGCCGTGGCGACCCGGCCGCGCAGCGTGCGCTGCAGATAGCCCTGCTGTATCAGGAAAGGTTCGAGCACATCCTCGATGGTGTCACGCTCTTCACCGATCGCCGCGGCGAGATTCTCGACACCGACCGGACCACCGGCAAAACGGTCGATCACCGCACGCAGCAGCTTGCGGTCCATGATGTCGAGGCCCAGCGGATCGACGTCGAGCATCTTCAAAGCGGCATCAGCGACTTCGCGCGTGACATGCCCTGCGGCACGCACCTCTGCGTAATCGCGCACCCGGCGCAGCAGGCGGTTGGAGATGCGCGGCGTACCACGCGAGCGACCGGCGATCTCGCGGGCTCCATCCGCATCGATGGTCATCTCAAGCAGCCGCGCCGAACGTTCGACGATGCGCGTCAGCTCGTCCGCGGAATAAAACTCGAGCCGGGCGACGATGCCGAAGCGGTCGCGCAGCGGGTTGGTGAGCATGCCGGCACGCGTGGTCGCGCCGACCAGCGTGAACGGCGGCAGGTCAAGCTTCACCGAGCGCGCCGCTGGCCCTTCGCCGATCATGATGTCGATCTTGAAATCCTCGAGCGCCGGATACAGTATCTCCTCGACCACCGGCGACAGGCGGTGGATCTCATCGATAAACAGCACATCGTTGGGCTCGAGATTGGTCAGCATCGCGGCAAGATCACCGGGCCGCTCGATCACCGGGCCGGAGGTCTGACGCAGGTTGACACCCATTTCACGCGCGATGATGTGCGACAGCGTGGTCTTGCCCAGTCCCGGTGGCCCGAACAGCAGCACGTGGTCCAGCGACTCGCCGCGCTTGCGCGCGGCCTCGATGAAAATCGACAGCTGGTCGCGCACCTTTTCCTGGCCGACATACTCGTCGAGGGCCTTCGGTCGCAGCGCACGCTCGATCACCTCTTCCTGCGTCGAGGCGGGTGCGGCGGAAATCAGGCGGTCGGTTTCGATCATCGTTGGATCCGGATGCGGGATTTCAGGATTTCGACAACAGCTTCAGTGCCTGGCGAATGCCGTCGGTCACTGTGATGCCGCCTGGCAACTTCGCCAGCGCCCACTGTACTTCCTTGTCGTTGTAACCGAGCGCGGCCAGCGCGTTGGCGATATCGCCGGCCTCCGAAGCCGCACCGCCCGCGCTCACCGCCACCGCGCTCTTGGGCAGGCGGTCGCGGAGCTCCAGCAACAGGCGTTCCGCGGTTTTTTTGCCGATGCCCGGAATCTTGGTCAGCCGCGCGCCATCCTGCCCGCGCACCGCCTCGTGCAGTTCGGCCACCGACAGGCCGGAGAGCACCGACAGCGCGGTGCGCGCGCCAATGCCGGAAATTTTGATCAGCTGCCGGAACAGCGTGCGCTCGCCCTCGGTGGCAAAACCGAACAACTGGTGCGCATCCTCGCGCACCGCGAGATGGGTGTGCAGCGTCACCGGCTCGCCGGTGGCCGGCAGCTGGTAAAGCGTGCTCATCGGCACGTCGACCTCGTAGCCAACGCCGTTGACGTCGACAATGATTTGCGGTGGCTGCTTGGCAAGCAAACGACCGGCGATGCGCCCGATCATGTGTTTTCCCTGGCTGACGCGGCAAGCGCCTCAATGCGGGCCGCCGCGTGGTCGCTCATTGTACCAACAGATGCCACGGTCCCCTGCTGGGCGATAGCCCGGGCGGCCTTGGCGTAAGCAGGATCGGCCAGCATTGCCGCTAGCGTCGCAGCAAGCTCGGCCGCGATCGCTTCAGGCTCGATCACCCGGCCGGCGCCCACGGCGGCAATACGGCGCGCCAGCAGCATGTTTTCCAGATGCCAGGGCAGCATCAGCAGCGGCAGACCCCGTGACAACACGCCCAGCGAGGTACCAACGTTGCCGTGGCAGACACACAGCGCGCAGGATGCCAGCACCCGCTCGAGATCAAGCGGCTCAAAGGCAAACACCATGCGCTCGCTGCACCAAGCCTCTAGCTGCCCGGGCCGTTTGCCCGACACATAGGCCAGCACGCGCGCGCTGCTTGTGGCCAGCCCGTTAAGGATGGCATCCAGCGCGGGATGCTGGGCATGTAGATAGGCGAACACCACCTCGCCCTCGCCGGCGGGCCACTGCGGCACGGCACGGCCCGTCGACAAGCTGTACAGGCCGAGGTAGCTGTCGGGGTCACGTGCGCCGTAGGGATCAAGCTGTGGCAGGCCGGACAGCAGCTCGGCGGCGCCCTCAAAAATGCCGTGCACCGCCGGCAGGCCCCGCGGCGACACCTGGTTGATCACCTCCAACACACAGCGGTCACTGTCGGCGAGCCGCGACTCGGGCACCACTTCCCAGTCACGCATGTTGGGCATCGGTGATCGCTGCGGCGGTGCATTGAACGGACTGCCGATCACTGCCCGCGGCAAGGCCAGGCTGCGCGCAGCCAGCAATGCGGTCGGCGCGTGGTCGGCAATCACCACCTCGGCCCCGGTCACCTGCATCAGTGAACGCCATGCGGTGAACATGCCGCGCAGCATGGCGGGCTCCAGATAACCGAAACGCATCAGGATTTCGCTGTAGTTGAGTGGCGGCTCCTGCAAACCGCCGTATGTATTCAGGCACAGCGGCGCCTGGTGCACCTTGATCGGCAGGTCGCCCACGGCGCGCACCGCCCCCGCTACCTCGCGTGCGGCTATGTGCAGGGTGTGACCGCGTGCAAGCAGCGCCGGCGCAATGCCGAGAAAGGGGGCGAGATGGCCCAGCCCCATGCCCAGTTCCCATGCGAGCAGGATGCGGCTCATCCCAGCCGCCCCTTGCGCCGCCGCGCGCCACGGCCGACACCCAGATAACCCTGGCCACCGTGGGCATGGCAGATCGCGCAGGCCAGCGCATCAGCGGCATCAGGGCTGGGATCCCCGGGCAGGCGCAACAGCTTGCGCACCATCGCCTGCACCTGCACCTTGTGCGCCTTGCCGGCACCGACTACCGCCTGCTTGACCTGCAGCGCAGTGTATTCGGAAACCGGCAGCGACTGCGCCACTGCGGCACAGATCGCGGCGCCACGCGCCTGCCCAAGCAGCAGTGTGGATTGCGGATTGACGTTGACGAAGACCTGCTCAATGGCCACGCAGTCGGGCCGGTAGGTGGCGATCACCTCGGCGATGCCGTCAAACAACACCTTGAGGCGCAGCGGCAATTCACCTTCGCCGCTGCGTACGCAACCGCTGGCAACATAGGCCAGTTGCTGGCCGTTCTGCTCGATGACACCGAAACCGGTAACCCGCAGGCCGGGGTCAATGCCGAGGATGCGCTGGCCGGGTGCCGCGCTCAAGCCGCCTCGTCGATGACGGCGGTGGTGTAAACCTCCTGCACGTCGTCGACGGCTTCGAGCGCGTCCAGGAGTTTTTGCATGCGTACCGCATCGTCGCCGGTGAGCGCGTTTTCGGTGCCCGGCTTCATCGTCACTTCGGCGAGTTCGGGCTTGAAGCCGCTTTTTTCCAGCGCAGCACGCACCGCTGAAAAGTCGCCGGGGCCGGTAATCACCTCAATGCTGCCATCATCGTTGGTGATGACGTCCTCGGCACCGGCCTCGATCGCGGCATCCATCAATCTGGCTTCGTCGGTGCCCGGCGCGAACAGCATCTGTCCGCAGTGCTTGAACAGGAAGGCCACCGAACCGTCAGTACCAAGGTTGCCGCCGTGCTTGGTGAAGGCATGGCGCACATCGGCCACGGTGCGCGTGCGGTTGTCGGTCATGCAGTCGACAATCACCGCGGCGCCGCCGATGCCGTAGCCTTCGTAGCGGATTTCCTCGTAATTGACGCCTTCGAGGTCGCCGGTGCCGCGCTTGATCGCACGCTCGACGTTGTCCTTGGGCATGTTGTTGTCATAGGCCTTGTCCATCGCCAGTCGCAGCCGCGGATTGCTGCCCGGGTCGCCGCCGCCCATGCGGGCGGCCACGGTGATTTCCTTGATCAACCGCGTGAAAATCTTGCCCCGCTTGGCATCCTGACGGCCCTTGCGATGCTGGATGTTGGCCCACTTCGAATGTCCTGCCATGACCTGACAAATCAACCGTTATAGAATGATTGCGATCTTAACATAGCTCCTCTGAAAACCTCCCCGTACCCCTGCGAAAGAACGCCATGGCCGAGCCGATGCTGATCGCCAAATCCGAACACGAACTGCAGCTGCTGCCGGGGCTTGCCAACCGCCACGGCCTGATCGCCGGCGCCACCGGCACCGGCAAAACGGTGACGCTGCAGCGCATCGCCGAAAGCCTGTCGAAAATCGGCGTGCCGGTATTCATGGCCGACGTCAAGGGCGACCTCGCCGGGCTTTCGCAGAAAGGCGAGCCGAAACCGAAAATCGAGGAGCGCATCAAGCAGCTGGGCCTCGAGAATTTCAGTTATGCCGCCTGCCCGGTGGTGTTCTGGGACGCCTTCGGCACGCAGGGCCACCCGGTACGCGCGACGATCTCGGAAATGGGTCCGCTGCTGCTGGCGCGGCTGCTCAATCTCAACGACACTCAGCAGGGCGTACTGACCCTGGTGTTCAAGATCGCCGATGACAACGGCCTGCTTCTGCTCGACCTGAAGGACCTACGCGCGATGCTGCAGTTCGTCGGCGATAATGCAAAAAACTTTACCACCCAGTACGGCAACATCTCCGCGGCTTCGATCGGCGCGATCCAGCGCGGCCTGCTTGAAATCGAGCAGCAAGGCGGCGACAAGTTCTTCGCCGAGCCGGCGCTGAACATCCAGGACCTGATGCAGACCGACAGCAAGGGCCAGGGTGTGATCAACATCCTCGCCGCCGACAAGCTGATGCAGTCGCCCAAGCTCTACGCCACATTTTTACTGTGGATGCTGTCGGAGCTGTTCGAACAACTGCCGGAAGTCGGTGATCCGGAAAAACCCAAGCTGGTGTTCTTTTTTGACGAGGCCCATCTGCTGTTCAGCGACGCGCCGCAGGCGCTGCTCGAAAAAATCGAGCAGGTGGTGCGGCTGATCCGCTCCAAGGGCGTGGGCGTGTACTTCGTCACCCAGAATCCGCTCGACATCCCGGAAACCGTACTCGGCCAGCTCGGCAACCGCGTGCAGCACGCCCTGCGCGCGTTCACCCCGCGCGACCAGAAGGCGGTGAAAAGCGCGGCGACCACGCTGCGCGCCAATCCGAAGATCAACGTCGAGACCGCGATCACCGAACTCGGCGTCGGCGAGGCGCTGGTATCGCTGCTCGACGAAAAAGGCCGGCCCTGCGTGGTCGAACGCGCCTTCGTGCTGCCGCCGGGCAGCCGCCTCGGCCCGGTGACGCCGGAGGAACGTGCAGCGACGATGAAAAATTCGCTGGTGGCCGGCATCTACGAAAAAACCGAAGACCGCGAATCGGCCTATGAAAA
This sequence comes from Burkholderiales bacterium, assembly GCA_019751125.1. Lineage (GTDB taxonomy): Bacteria > Pseudomonadota > Gammaproteobacteria > Burkholderiales > SG8-41. The sequence goes on from JAIENU010000059.1 coordinate 9,847, forward strand.
ACTGACACAGCGCGTGCAGGAACAGGCCGCAGCCCAGCCAGCCCCCGCACAGGGCGGCGCGGCACCGGCTGCCGGTGGCGGCATGCTCGGCGCGCTGGGCGACCTGCTCGGCGGCAGCACCGGCCCGCGCGGCGGCCGCCGCGAAGGCGTGGTCGAAATGGCGGCAAAGAGCGCGGCGCGGGCCATAGGCTCGCAGGTCGGCCGCGAAATCATCCGCGGCGTGCTCGGCTCGATCCTCGGCGGCGGCAAGCGCCGCTGAACCGGGCCATGTCCGCAAACGAAGCATCGCGCCGGGGCACCTGGATCGGGGTCGCCTGCGCGCTCGCCGGTTCAATCGCATTTTCCGGAAAACCGGTGCTGGTCAAGGCCGCCTATGTCCACGGCGTCGATACCACCACGCTGCTGACGCTGCGCATGCTGTTCGCGGCGCCGCTGTTTCTGATGATGGCGTTGTGGGCGGGACGCATGACCGAAGCGGTGACTGGGCGTGAAATCGCCGCACTCGCCGGGCTTGGTTTTCTTGGTTACTACCTCGGCAGCTTTCTCGACCTCGCCGGCCTGCAGTATGTCTCCGCCGGCTTCGGCCGGCTGATCCTCTATCTGTATCCGACACTGGTACTGCTGCTTTCAGCGGCCTTCCTGCAGCAGCCGCTGCGCGGCCGGCAGTTGCTGTCGCTGGCACTCTCCTATGCGGGCATCGCGTTGGTATTCAGCGATGAAGCCCGCCTCGGCGGAAACCTGGCCCTGACCGCTCTGGGCGCCGCCCTGGTATTCGGCAGCGCCATGACTTACGCGGTGTACCTTGTCTCGGGCAGCAGGCTGGTGCACAAGTTTGGCTCGATGCGTTTTACCGCTTATGCCTCGCTGATCGCCACCGGTTTTGTGTTCGCGCATTTCCTGGCAACACGGCCACTGGAAGCGTTGCGCGCGGGACAGGAGGTCTACCTGCTGGTGTCCGTGTTGGCAGTGTTTTCCACGGTACTGCCGTTGTGGCTGATGGCGGAGGGATTGCGCCGCATCGGTGCCAACCAGGTTTCGCTGATTGGTTGTATCGGCCCAGTGGCAACCATGTCGTTTGCCGCGCTGTTTTTGAACGAAAAAATCAGCGTAGTACAAATGGCGGGAGCGGCATTGGTGCTGGGCGGCGTGCTGATCATCACTCTCAGGCCACGGTCTGCCTGAAACCCCACTCAACGTCCGGTGGCGACGCTGGGCCCCTCGCAATGCTGGGAAAAGCGGCGACCCGCCGGCAGGGATTCCGCACAAGCCAGCAGCGGCTCGACATGGGAATGCCGGTATTTGACGGCGAACTCGCGCGCGGTGTTGCCGTTGTGCACTCGCACAAAAGGATCAGCCCCGGCGCGCAGCAGCGCGCGCACCGCCTCGCGGTGGCCCTGGATCGCAGCCATCATCAGCGGGGTGTTGATATAGGTCAGGCGGTTGACGGCATCGGCATCGACCCGGGCGCCGTGCTCCAGCAGATAGATCATCGCGCGCAGGCGGTCGTTGTAGGCGGCATAGGCCAGCGGCGTGTAGTTGTAGGCATCGTTCTCGACCAGGGCACCCGCCCTGAGCAGGATGCGCACTGCCTCGTCGTGGCGGTCGGCGGAATGAATGCCGTCATCGCGGAAATACGCGGCCAGCATCAGCGGGGTTTCATTGACCGGGGTGCGCGCATTGACATCGGCACCGGCGCTGATCAGGAAACGCAGGGTATTCAGCGACGCGGCCCGCGCCGCCAGTGCGATCAGCGGTGCGCCGGCGGAATAACCCGCCGCGGGGATACGCTGGTCGGCGGGAATACCGCCGCGCACGGCCGCCGAGACGTAACCAGCATCGTCACGGTCAATGGCATTTTCCAGGGCATCGGCGTCGGCGCTGGACAGTCGGCCACCAGCGGTGCCGGCACAGCCGGTGACCAGTGCGACCAGCAGCGCGGCACACAGCGCGCGTATCCGCACGGCCGAAAAGCAGGACTGGACTGAGGAACAGAATATGGAATGCGTGGTATGCGTAGCCATCGTCAATCCCCTCCGGTAGTCAGGCGATGGCGCAGTATAGCCGCAGCAGGCGATCACACCAACAATGGTGCACCACCATCCGGTGTCGTCGTGAAACGACGTTCCGGGATCAGACGTTGAAGCGGAAGTGCATCACATCGCCATCCTTGACGATGTACTCCTTGCCCTCGAGGCGCATCTTGCCGGCCTCCTTCGCGCCCTGCTCGCCCTTGCAGGCGATGTAGTCGTCGTAGGCGATGACCTCGGCGCGGATGAAACCCTTCTCGAAATCGGTGTGGATCGCCGCCGCGGCACGCGGCGCGGCATCACCGCGATGAATGGTCCAGGCACGTACCTCCTTGGGTCCGGCGGTGAAATAAGTCTGCAGCCCGAGCAGCGTGTAACCGGCATAGATCACGCGGTTGAGCCCGGGCTCCTTCATGCCCATGTCCTGCAGGAACACGTCCTTGTCGGCGTCCTCCATGTCGGCGATCTCGGCCTCGATCGCGGCACAGACTGCGACCACCGGCGCTTTTTCGCTGGCACCCAGGGCCTGCACGGCGGCGAGGTGCGGGTTGTTTTCAAAACCGCCTTCACGCACATTGGCCACGTACATCGTCGGTTTTTCGGTGATCAGGCACAGCGGCTTCAGCAGCGCCCTCTCCTCTGCGTCGAGATTCAATCCGCGCACCGGTTTGGCCTCATTCAGCACGGCCTGGCATTTCTCCAGCAAGGGCACCAGCTTGGCCGCCTCCTTGTCGGTGCCGGAGCGGGCGGCCTTGGCGAATTTGGCGAGATGACGCTCGACCGCCGAAAGGTCGGCCAGCGCAAGTTCGGTGTTGATGGTTTCGATGTCGGACAGCGGATTCACCTTGCCGGCGACGTGGATCACATTCTCGTCCTCGAAGCAGCGTACGACATGCGCAATCGCATCGGTCTCGCGGATGTTGGCCAGGAACTGGTTGCCCAGCCCTTCACCCTTCGACGCCCCGGCGACGAGGCCGGCGATATCGACAAACTCGACCACTGCAGGCAGCACCTTCTCCGGCTTGGCGATGGCCGCCAGCGCAGCCAGCCGCGGATCCGGCACCTCGACGATGCCGACATTGGGCTCGATGGTGCAGAAGGGATAGTTTTCCGCGGCGATGCCGGCCTTGGTCAGCGCGTTGAACAGGGTGGATTTGCCGACGTTGGGCAGGCCGACGATGCCGCATTTGAGAGACATGGTTTGTGCTTTCGGTAAAAGGATCAGGGCTTCGGCGCGGGGCCGGAACCGGGTTTGGTGTGCAGCAGCAGCATCGCCGCCTGCATGTCGCCCTTCGCGATCAGGGGCCAGGCCTCATGCGCGCGGTCGAGGGCTTCATCAATCGCGCGCTGTTCTTCAGCCCGCGGCGCATGCAGCACGTAATCAACGACTTCCTGCTCGCTTTTGGCAAGTTCGCGCGGATGGCCAATGCCGATGCGCAAACGCCAGAAGTCCTGGGTGCCGAGGCGCTGGATCACGTTGCGTACACCGTTGCCGGAGCCGCTGCCGCCGAACTTGAGGCGGATGCCGCCCGGCGGCAGGTCCAGTTCGTCGTGCACAACGAGGATGTCTTCCGGCGCAATCTTGTAAAAATCAGCCAGCGCGCCGACTGCACGCCCCGATTCGTTCATGTAGGTGGCGGGTTTGAGCAGCCAGACATCACCCGTGGGTGTGCCGATACGCGCGACCTCGCCGTGAAAACGCGTCTCGAGGCGGCAGCTCGCCCCGGCGGCTCGCGCCAGCGCGTCCACCCACCAGAAGCCGGCGTTGTGGCGCGTGGCTTCGTATTTTTTGCCCGGGTTGCCCAGGCCGGCGACGAGTTTCATCTCGGAATTTGCTGGGTTTGCGGCCTGTATGCCGCAGATAATTATAACCCGTTGTTTTTAAAACACTTTTTATAAAATAAAACGCCCGCCAGTTGATCGCGATCTGGCGGGCGCAGCTGGGATGCCGGCCACGAAGGACGGCATTGCCCGCTCTGGCTTGATTACTTCTTCTCGGCCGGCTTCTTGTCGGCTTCCTTCTTGTCGCCACCCGCAGCAGCAGCGGCGGCAGCTTCCGGAGCCTGACCGGTGATTTCGGTGACCGGCGCGGCGACTTCTTCCTCGACGGCAACTTCCTTCGGCACCTGCACCGTGACCACCGAGGGATTGTCGGCCTTCATCTTCGCCGTCGGCTCGACACCTTTCGGCAGATTCAGCTCGGCAAGGTGGATCGAATGGCCGAGCTCGAGGTCCTTCAGGTCGACTTCGATGTATTCCGGCAGGTTGTCCGGCAGACACTGGATTTCCAGTTCGTTGATGATGTGCTGGACCACGCCCTTGCCCACTTTCACGCCCGGGCAGATGTCGGCATTCATGAAGTGCAGCGGCACTGCCATGTGGATCTTCTTCTTCGGATCGATGCGCTGGAAATCGACGTGCTGGACCTGCTCTTTCCAGGGATGCATCTGGAAATCACGCAGCAGCACGCGATCCTTCTGGCCTTCAACCGTCATGTCGAGAATCGACGAATGAAAGGCTTCCAGCTTGAGATGGCGCAGCAGCGCCTTGTGGTCGAACTCGACACTTTGCGCGTCCTTGCCGGCACCGTAGATGACGCCGGGGACGCGACCCGTCGCACGCAGGCGGCGGCTCGCACCTTTGCCCTCGTTCGTGCGCGGAAACGCGGTTACTTCGATTTTCATGTTGCTCTCCAGTTGTTGCAGAGGGTCCGCGACCAGATCACCCCCGCGTTGCAAAGAAGGCCGGCAAAAACACCGGCCTCCATATAAACCTGTTTATTCGACGAACAGCGAACTCACCGAATCCTCGGCGCTGATGCGGCGCATCGTTTCCGCCACCAGTCCTGCCACGGTCAGCACGCGTATCTTCTTGCACTGGCGGCTGGTTTCGGTGAGCGGGATGGTGTCAGTGACCACGATCTCGTCCAGCGCCGAATTGCTGATGCGCTCCACCGCCGAACCGGACAGCACCGGATGCGTGCAGTACGCCAGCACCTTCGACGCGCCGTGCTTCTTCAGTGCCGCAGCAGCTTCGCACAGCGTGTTCGCGGTATCGACCATGTCGTCGACCAGTACGCAGGTGCGTCCCTGCACTTCACCGATGATGTTCATCACCGTCGCCACGTTCGGTCGCGGCCGGCGCTTGTCGATGATCGCCAGATCCGCTTCCAGCCGCTTCGCCAGCGCCCGCGCCCGCACCACGCCACCGACGTCCGGCGACACGACCACGAGGTCCTTGAAATTCTGCTTCCAGATGTCGCCCAGCAGCAGCGGCCCTGAGTAGATGTTGTCCACCGGGATGTCGAAAAAGCCCTGGATCTGCTCCGAGTGCAGATCCATTGTCAGCACGCGATCGACACCGACGCTGCTCATCATGTTTGCCACCACCTTGGCGGTGATCGGCACCCGCGCCGAGCTCGGGCGCCGGTCCTGCCGCGCGTAGCCCATATACGGAATCGCCGCGGTCACCCGCCCGGCCGAGGCGCGCTTCAGCGCATCAACCATCACCAGCAGTTCCATCAGGTTGTCATTGGTCGGCACACACACCGACTGCAGGATGAACACATCCTTGCCGCGCACGTTCTCGAGGATCTCCACCATCACCTCGCCGTCGCTGAAACGACCGACCTTGGCGCGGCCAATGTGGATGTCGAGATGGCTGACCACCGCCTCCGCGAGCCGCGGATTGGCGTTGCCGGTAAATACCATCATCCTGTCGAGTGCCACCGCCGACTCCCTGACTGTACTTTTGCTCTGAACCTGAGACCCGAATCTGGAACCCTGAATCTGGAACCCTGAATCTCGAACCCTGTAACTGGCAACCGGAACCGGCTGCCGGTTTCCGCCCAAGGGCGGCAATCAAGTGGCTGGGGAGGAAGGATTCGAACCTTCGCATGCCGGAATCAAAATCCGGTGCCTTAACCAGCTTGGCGACTCCCCAACCGAAACCCTGCCGCGGAACTTCCCGCGCATCCAATCGCTGCGTGCCCGGCCTTGCGTCCTAGCCTTCGGCCAAACCCAGCAGTGGATGCAGATCAAGTCCGCGGGCCACAAAACCCTGCATTTCCGGCGGCCGCTGCGCAAAAACGGCTTCTGCAGCCGGCGCGTCGGCAAAAGCCGCAAACACGCAGGCGCCGGATCCGGTCATCTGCGCGGTACCCTGCTGCCCCTGCCAGGCCTGCGACTTGAGCCAGGAAAGATGCCGCGCGACTTCCGGATACGCCCGGCAAACCACGGTCTCGAGGTCGTTGCCAGGGGGCACGGAAAAGCCTTGTATTTTAACCTTTTCCGAGTCCCTTTTCAATTCCGGGTCAGCAAAAACCGCTGCGGTGGGCACTGCCACCGGCGGCACCAGCACCAGGTACCAGGCCGGGGCCAATTGCAGCGGCTGCAACAGCTCGCCGATACCCTCGGCCAGGGCGTTGCGGCCATGGACAAAGACCGGCACATCCGCACCCAAAGTGAGCGCCAGCTCCTGCAAAGCCTTTCGCGGCAGACCGGTCTGCCACAGGTGGTTCAGCGCCAGCAGCACGGTCGCGGCATCCGAACTGCCCCCGCCCAGACCGCCGCCCATCGGCAGCCGCTTGTCGAGCACGATTTCGGCTCCCAGCCGGCAACCGGTACGGGTTTTTAGTGCCCGCGCCGCGCGCAAAGTCAGGTCATCGGCCTCGGCAACGCCGGCAAGCGCCCGGCCGCGGGTGATCAGGCCATCTTCGCGTACGGCAATACGCACGGTGTCGCCGTGGTCGATGAAGCGGAACACCGTCTGCAGCAGGTGGTAACCATCGGCACGGCGGCCGGTGACCCGCAGCATCAGGTTCAGCTTGGCCGGCGACGGAAAAGCGGTGAACTTCATGGGGTTGCCGAGCCCGGCGCCTCGCGCCTTTCATCAACCACCAGCCGGATCAGCTGGCCGTCACGCCGCAGTTCGAGACGCCGCGGCAGCGCCCCGGCTTCGTAATCAAGACGCAGCATCCAGCCGCCCTGCTCCAGTTGCTCGAGGCGCCCGCCGGCATCGCGCTGTGCCGCCTGCACCGGCAGCAATGGCGCCGGCCGCGCGAGGATCCAGTGCCGCAGTTCGGCCAGCGGCAAGGCCCAGCCCAGCGCGCGCTGTGTCAGCGCTGCTGCGGACTGGTCGCGGAATTCCTGCTGATCGGCCGTGATCAGCACGGCACCGCTGGCTTCGCTGGTGATATGCGCCAGGGTCTGCCCGACCGGCGTCAGCAGCCACAGCTCGTCACGCCCGTCACCGTGCTGCCAGCGCAGGCTCGAGGAAAAGGCACGGCCCTCGCCGCTGACCAGCACGCGACCGACGATGTCGAAAGCCGCAGCCGGGGCACGCTCCAGCGGCGACAGGCCGGCACAGGCGGCGAGCAGCAGCGCGATGAGCGCCGCCGGCACGCAGCGCGGGATCATTGCGCGGTCTGCAGCAGCGCCGGTGCGAATCGCTGCACGGTGCGTTCAAGCACCTCGTTTTTGGGCTGGCCGCGCAACGCCTCGGCCCAGACCTTCTGCGCCTCGGCCTGGCGGCCGAGCACCCACAACACTTCGCCCAGATGCGCGGCAATCTCGCTGTCCGGACGCGCAAGATGGGCGCGCTGCAGGTATCCCAATGCACGCTCGTTCTGGCCGAGGCGGTAATAGACCCAGCCCAGGCTGTCGAGGATGTAGGAGTCCTCGGGTGCAAGCTTGTGCGCGTTTTCGATCAGATCGCGCGCCTCCTCGAGGCGCTCGTTGCGATCCGCCAGCGTATAGCCCAGCGCATTGAAGGCATGGGCATGGGTCGGACGCAGCGCGATCAGCCGGCGCAGATTGGTTTCCATGACATCAAAGCGGTTCACCTTTTCCGCCGACATCGCGTAGTCATAAATCAGGTCCGGGGTGTCTGGCGACGCCGTCACCGCGGCGCCGAGGAAATCGAAGGCCTCCTGGTAGGCCTTGGCTTCGCGCAGCAACGCGGCCTCGGCCAGCGTCAGTTGCAGACGCTGCTGGGCATCCCCCGGTGACAGTCCCTGCAGGTACTTGCGCGCCTCGGCGAGACGTCCCTGGCGCGCGAGCACGCCGGCATAACGCGCCTGCGCCGGTATGAACTGCGGACCGTGGGTGATGCTCGAGTACCAGCGCAGCGCCTGTTCATCGCGCTTCAGTTCCTCGTTGACCTGGCCAAGATGGAGGCGGATGGTATCCGGATCCTTGGGATTGATCTCCAGCGCGCGCCGCAGTTGCACCTCGGCCGCAACATAATCCTTCGCCTGCAGCGACAGCGTCGCCACGGCCAGCGCGATATCGGCATTGTTCGGCGCCTCGCCCACCAGCACCTCAAACTGCTTGCGCGCTTCGGGAAAACGCTTCGCGGTGACCAGCATCCGCGCATAGTTCAGGCGCGCATCGCGGGCACCGGGGTTGGCCTTGACGAATTCCTCGAGGAAGGCCAGCGCCCGTTCGGCCGAATCGCGCTGCAGCGCCCGTGCCTGGAACAGCGCCGCCAGTTCCCAGCCCGGACGCAACTGCAGGGCCGTGCGTGATGCCGCCAGAGCGCCGGCACTGTCATCGGCATTCCATGCGGCCTGGGCCACGGCAAGCTGGGCTTCGGCAACGGCGGGATGATCCGCGGCGAGTGTACGCAGCAGGCGCAGCACGCCGGCCTTGTCCTGGTGACCGCCGACCAGCGAGGAGAGCTGCAGGAAATTCTGGCCGATATTGCCGGGTTCGCCGGCCAGCCATTTGCGCAGGTGCGGCAGCGCATCGTCGAGCCGCGACTGGTTGACCAGCAAGGCGATGACCGTCTGCCGCGCGCGCACCGAATCCGGCTCGATTTGCAGCCACAACGTCGCCGCCTCCAGTGCCGCCGGCAGGAAACGGGCGCTCCAGGCCACCTCGGTGGCACGGCGCGCCAGACGGGGATCGCGGGTTTCGCGCGCCACCTCGAGAAAAGCCGGCACCGCGACATGCACCTGCCCGCGCTGCAGCGCGATCTCGGCAAGCGTGATGCGGAACAGCAGCGCCTGCGTCAGTTCGACGGCGGGCAGCGGCGCGGCACGCGGTGGCGCCGCTGCGGGTTGCTGTGCCACCACTTTCGGCAGAGGCTTCTGCACGGGTTCGGCGGCTTCGGGTTTTGCCGGCGGCTGCGCGCAGGCGGCCAGCGCAAGGCCGGCGATCGGCGCAAAAAACCGCGCAATGTTACGGAGCGTTGTCATTGGAAGTTGGGGCCGGATCGGACGTTGCCGTCTGCGGACGAATCCTGGTTTGAGGCGAACCTCGGTTCGAAGCCATTATCAGGGACGGCGGGGTTCGGGACGATGGGATTCGCAACAGCTGGGTTCGGGACGGCTGGCGCAGCGGCTGGGCGCCGTTCATAATCGGAGCAGTTTAGGTATATTTCAGCCTGACCACAAGGCAACAACCCGGTCAACATTCAGGCAACAAGCCCCTGCCAACCACACGGCTTACACCGCCGCGATTCCCCCGCAGTTGATGACGTCACCGCAAGCAGAACCGACACTCAGCGCACACGGCCTGACCCGCCGTTACGGGAAACATCTCGCCGTGGACGGCATCGACATCGAGGTACGCCCCGGCGAAGTGCTCGGCCTGCTCGGTCCGAACGGTGCAGGCAAGACCAGCACCATGCAGATGCTCACCGGCAACCTCGCGCCAAGCGCCGGGGCCATCCACATCTGCGGCATCGACCTGCTCGAAAACCCGGTGGCCGCAAAATCACGCATCGGCTACCTGCCGGAAACACCCCCGCTGTACCGCGAACTCAATGTCCGCGAATACCTGCAGCTCGCCGCGCGCCTGCACCGGGTGCCGCGCGCGCAATGTGCAGCGGCCGTTGAGCGCGCGATCGCGCGCTGCAACCTCGGGGAAGTCTCACGCAAGCTGATCGGCACCCTGTCCAAGGGTTACCAGCAGCGTGTCGGCATCGCCCAGGCCATCGTCCACGAGCCGGAGCTGGTGATCCTCGACGAGCCCACGGTCGGACTGGATCCGAACCAGATCCTCGACATCCGTGCGCTGGTGCGCGAACTCGGCCGCAGCCACGGCGTGATGCTGTCCACACACATCCTGTCCGAGGTCGAAGCCGTCTGCGACCGCGTGCAGATCCTGCACCACGGCCGCGCGGTATTCGCCAGCAGTATCGCCGGTCTGCGCGAGTTCCAGAGCGGCCGCACGGTGATGCTGAGCCTGCAGCGGCCGCCGCCGGCCGAGGTGCTGCGCGCGATCGCCGGTGTTGCGGCTGCCAGCGATGAAGGCGAAGGACGTTTCCGCCTGCGCTTCGCAGCTGACGCCGATCCCACCGCCGAAATTGTCGCCCGCGCCGGCCGTGAGGACTGGGGCCTGCGCGAACTGGCGCCGGCACAGACCAGCCTCGAAGAGGTGTTTGTGCAACTGACGAGAAACAACAAAAGCGACGAAGGGCAATCGTGATGATTTTCACCATCGCCGCCAAGGAAATACGCGCGCTGTTTGCATCGCCGCTCGCCTGGCTGGTGCTGACCGTGGTGCAGGTGATCCTCGGTTACGGTTTTCTGAAACGCCTTGATGATTTCCTGCAGATCCAGGCCCAGCTTGCACAGCTTGCCAGCCCGCCCGGCGTCACCGAGCTGGTGGCATCGCCGACCTTCGCCACAGCTGCGGCAGTACTGCTGTTCGCGGTGCCGGTGCTGGCGATGCGGATGATCGCCGAAGAGCGGCGCAACCAGACGATGACCCTGCTGATGTCGGCGCCGCTGTCGATGACCGAGATCGTGGTCGGCAAGTTTCTCGGTCTGATGGGTTTTCTGCTGATCGTGGTCCTGCTGGTGGCGGTGATGCCGCTGACCCTGGCCGCAAACACCAGTCTCGACTACGGCCTCCTCGCCAGCCTGACGCTGGCGCTGCTGCTGCTCGCTGCCAGTTTTGCCGCGGTCGGGCTCTACGCCTCGAGCCTCACCGCACAACCGATCGCCGCCGCGCTGCTCGCCTTCGGCCTGCTGCTGGCGATGCTGTTCATGGGGGATACCGCGGCCGACAGCCTGCGCGCGCGCGGCTGGCAGGTGCCGGCGGCGTTCGCCCAGGTGTTTTCACCGCTGCGCAATTTCGAGCCGCTGGGCAAGGGTGTGGTTGATTCCTACGCCATTGCCTGCTCGCTGCTGCTGACCGCCGCCTTCCTGGTGCTGGCGATCCGCCGCCTCGACGGACGGCGGCTGCACGGATGAACACCAACCCCGCAAAAACCGGTCGCCGGCTGCGCCTGCAGCACGCCGCGCAGAGCAGCGTGTTCGTTCTGCTGCTGGCCGCCCTGGTCGCGCTTGCCGCCTACCTCGCCCGTGAATACCGCTTCGAGCACGATGTCACGCGCGGCGCGCGCAACACGCTGTCGGCGGCAACCCTCGGTGCGCTGAAACAGCTGGATGGCCCGGTCAACGTCACCGCCTATGCCCTGCGCCAGGACGCCGGCGGCAGCAATGTGCACAAGGCGATCGAGGAAAGGCTGCGTCCGTACCAACGGAGCAAGCCCGACCTCAAGCTCGAACTGATCGATCCGCGTGAGCAGCCCAAACTCGCCGCCGAGGCCGGCCTACGCTCGCCCAATGCGCTGGTCATCCAATACCAGCGGCGCAGCGAGCAGATTGCCCTGTCTGAATTCACCGAACAGGGTTTCGCCAACGCGCTGCTGCGCCTGGCACGCGGCGCCAACAACCTGGTGCTGTGGCTGGACGGCCACGGCGAGCCCAAGCTCGACGGCGCCGCCAATCACGACCTCGGCGCTTTCGGCATGCGCCTGCGCGAAAAAGGTTTTAATCTCTCCGGCCTCAATCTGGGCATCGCGCAGGAAGTACCGGAGAACGCCGCACTGCTGGTAATCACCCACCCGCAGGTCGAACTGCAGTCCGGCGAAATCGACAAGCTGATGCGTTACGTCGAACGCGGCGGCAACCTGCTGTGGCTGATCGATACCGAACCGCTGCGCGGCCTGCAGCCGCTGGCCGAAAAACTCGGTCTGGTGCTGACGCCGGGCACCGTGGTTGACCCGGCGCTCGCACCTCGCAGCGGGCCGCCGGTATTTGCGGTCGCCGCCAACTATGCGCGGCATCCGGTGGTCGGCGCGCTACAGTTCAACACGCTGTTCCCGCACACGCGCCAGATCGCCGCTGATGACGACAGCGGCTGGAAGGTGACGCCGCTGATCGACGTTGCGCCGCGCGGCTGGGTTGAAACCGGCAAGCTCGACGCCAAGCCGCGCTTCGACAAGAATCGCGATCTGCCCGGCCCGGTCAACGTCGCCAGCGCCTTCGAGCGCACCGTCGGCGACCGCGAGCAGCGAGTGCTGGTCGCGGGTGGCAGCCACTTCCTGTCGAATACTTTCATCGGCAACGGCGGCAACCTGGCACTGGGCATCGCGATGCTCAACTGGCTGGCCGGCGAGGATGCGCTGGTCACCATCGACCCGAAACCCGCCGCCGACACCCAGATCGAGATCGACAGCACGCTGCTCTATCTGATTGCCTTTGTCGTGCTGCTCCTGCTGCCGCTGGTGTTTGCGGTGTCGGGCATCGTCGTCTGGTGGCGGCGGCGCAACGCGCGCTGAAGCAGCGATGATCCGCGGCTGGCGGCTCAACCTCGTCCTGCTCGGCGTCGTGCTCGGGCTCAGCGCGCTGGTAATGCTCAAGCCTTCACGCGAAACACCTCCGGCCACGCTCTCCGCACTGAAACCCGCCGCGGCTTCACGCATCGCGGTGATCCGTCCGGGCCGCCCCGCGATCGAATTGCGCCGCGACGGCGAACGCTGGCTGATCGAAGCGCCGTTCAAGGCGCGCGCCGATGAATTCCAGGTGCTGCGCATGCTGTCGGTGCTCGACGCGCGCCCCACGGCGGAAATGCCGGCACAGGACCTGCAGCGCTTCGAGCTCGATCCACCGGCCGCGGCACTCGACATCAACGGCGTGCAGTACGCCTTCGGTGCCATCAACACCGTGACCCGCGAGCAGTACCTGCGTCGCGGCGACAGGGTTTATGTGGTCGAACTGCGCCACGGTGCAGCATTGCCGGCGCGTGCCGAAGCATTGATCCGCCGCGTGCTGCTGGAAGAAAATGAAAAGCCGGCGGCCATCACACTGCCGCAGGGCGCAGTACGCAAGGTTGAAGGTCGCTGGCAACGCCAGCCCGCGGCCGACCTGGGTGCCGATGAACTGCAGGCTTATGTCGACCGCTGGCGCCAGGCCGCGGCGGCCAGCATGCAGATACACGACGGCCAGAGCGCGGCGCAGGACATCCGCATCACCCTCGAAGACGGCCGCAATATCGAGCTCGGCATCGTGCAACGTTCGCCACAGCTGGTGTTATGGCGCCGCGACCAGGGCCTGCACTACATCTTTCTCGAGGCCGCCGGCCATGCACTGCTCGACCTGCCCGGCGAAAATAAAAAATAATTCAATAAAAACAATGACTTATGCCTGAACTTCCAGAGGTCGAAACCACCCGGCGCGGACTCGCACCCGCCGTGGAGGCACGGCGCATCGTGCGCGCGGTGGTGCGCCACCGCGGCATGCGCCAGCCGGTGCCGCGCGGACTCGAACAGAAACTGGCTGGCGCCACGGTGCAGGCGCTGGGCCGCCGCGGCAAATACCTGCTGTTCGACTGCATCACTGCCGACGGCAGCCGCGGCACGCTGATCCTGCACCTCGGCATGTCCGGCCGGCTGTGGCTGGTCGATGCCGGAGCCGCGCCGGAAAAACACGATCACTTCGATCTGGTCATCGACAACGATTGCATCATCCGCCTGCGCGACCCGCGGCGCTTCGGCCTGGTGCTGTGGCAGCGTGGCGACGACGCGCTGGTGCATCCCCTGCTTTCCGCAATCGGCCCGGAACCGCTGACCACAGACTTCGACGGCGCAGTACTGCACCGCGAAACACGCCCGCGCAGCGCCGCAATCAAGCTGGTGATCATGGACAGCCACGTGGTCAGCGGCGTCGGCAACATCTACGCCAACGAAGCGCTGTTCCGCGCCGGCATCGACCCGCGCACACCGGCACAGCGCCTGAGCCGCTCGCGCTGCGACCGGCTAGCCGCTGAAATCAAACGGGTATTGGGCGAGGCCATCGACGCCGGCGGCAGTTCGCTGCGCGACTATGTCGGCAGCGACGGCATGGCCGGCAATTTCCAGAACAATTTTCTGGTCTATGGCCGCAAGGGTGAACCCTGCACACGCTGCGGCACGATGATCAGGGAATTGCGCCAGGCGCAGCGCGCGACCTGTTATTGCCCGAGCTGCCAGAAACGCTGAACTGCGACGCCAACGGCAACCTGGCGAGCCGGGTGGGGGCCACGAGCGGCACCACCACCTACACCTGGAGTGCGAAAAACCAGCTCACCCAGATCAACGGCCCCGGCCTCACCGCCGCTTTTGAATACGACGCGCTGGGCCGGCGGATTGCCCGCACGGTCAACGGCAACACCACGGGTTTTCTGTATGACGGGGCGCAGGCCATCGCGGAGCTCAAGGCCAATGCGCTGGATACCCGCTACCACACCGGCACCCAGATTGATGAGGTGCTGGCCCGCTACGCCCCCGCCGGCAACAAAACCCTGCTCACCGATGCGTTAAACAGCGTAATTGCGC
>JAIENU010000027.1 GCA_019751125.1 Burkholderiales bacterium
GGCCACAAGTTCGACAAAGGCTTCGAGATCGGCAGCCAGGGCCGCGGCAAGGACGACATCAGCCAGACCACGATCACCCTCAAAAACGCCACGCTCGACAACCTTGATGGCCTCGATTTCGGCATCCGTGCCACCAGCGTCGGAAACAACCGCTGCGACAGCGTGAAGCTGGTCGGCGAGTTCGATGTGCCCGGTGAGCCGCCGCCACCGCCGCCGCCGGACTTGAGCAATTTCCCCGATTTCCAGACCCTGTGCGGGGACGTCCGTGAAGTCACGCTGTATTTCTCCGGTGGACTGATCGGCGATGCCAATGGCGATGGCCTGTTCACGGTCAATCTCTACAACCTTGACCCGGGCATGGACGATGACCTCGATGGTTCGCTGGAGACGCTGCTGAACACCATCCGATTGGTCAATCCCGCGCTTCCGCTTGCCAACGAGCTGCTGGGTGTCGCGATCAAGGGCGATGTCTGCCACAACTATTATGCGATTGACGGCAATCCCGACGTCGATGCCGTACCCGGTGGCGTGCTGGTGCAGGGCGCAGGTGTGGATCTGTCCTACGACTATCTGAACCTGTTCGCTGGCTGATCCAGCCGGCAGATGAAGACCGGCGGCTTGTCCGCCGGTTTTTTTTCGCCCCGGTCCATCGTACTGGGCACCGCAGTTTGCGCTAAAGTTTCCAACCGGGCTGCAAGGCTCGCCCGATGGTTTGCCACCGACATGTCCCCCGCAGATGAATTGAAGGAACTGACTGCCCCGCTGCGCAGCGCATTCGGCGCGGTCGCGGCGTTCAGTCTCGCCATCAATCTGCTGATGCTGGCACCGGCGGTATACATGCTGCAGATGTACGACCGAGTGCTGACCAGCCGCAACGAAACCACGCTGCTGATGCTGACACTGATCCTGGCCGGCCTGCTTGCGCTCGACGCAGCCCTCGAATGGGTACGTTCGCGGGTGATGGTCAGGGTCGGCGCGGCCTTCGACCTGCAGCTCAATCCGCGCATCATGGAGGCCTCGTTTGCACGTGCCTTGTCCGGCAGCGCCACAAGCCGCGGCGAGGGGCTGGCGGATCTGGCGACACTGCGCCAGTTCATGACCGGCAAGGGCCTGTTCGTGTTTTTCGACGCGCCCTTTGTGCCGATTTTCCTGCTGGTGATATTTCTGCTCGATGCCTGGCTGGGCCTGTTCGCGCTGGTTTCCGTCGTGTTGCTGCTGTTGCTGGCCTGGCTCAATGAACGCCTGGCTGCGCCGCTGCTCGGCGAATCCGCACGCCGCCAGAATGCCGCCGCACGCCTCGCCGGCAAGCAGTTGCGCAATGCCGAGATAGTCGCCGCGCTGGGCATGGCGGGCAGCCTGCGTGAACGCTGGCTGGTGCGGCATCTGCAATTCCTGGGCATGAGTGGTGCCGCTGCTGACCGTGCCGCGGCTTTTGCCGCGCTGACCCGTTTTACCCGCCTGCTGCTGCAGTCCGGGATACTCGGCGCCGGTGCCTGGCTGGTGTTGAGCGGACGGCTGACGCCGGGCGGCATGATTGCCGCTTCGATCCTGCTCGGTCGCGCGCTGTCGCCGGTGGATCTGGCGATCAGCACCTGGCAGGGCGTGGTTTCGGCACGTCAGGCCTGGCACCGGCTGGATGCCCTGTTGCAGCAGCATCCGGCGCAGGCGGCGGCAGCCACCGTATTGCCGCGCCCGTCCGGCCAGGTGCAGGTCGAACAACTGGTGGTCGCGGCACCGGGCAGCCGCAATCCGATTATCCGCGGCGCGCGTTTCCAGGTGATGCCGGGCAAAGTCGTTGCAATCGTCGGCCCCAGTGCCTCGGGCAAATCGACACTGGCGCGCGCGCTGGTCGGCATCTGGCGTCCGCTCGCCGGCGCGGTCAGGCTGGATGGCGCCGATGTGCACAACTGGGATCGTCGCCAGCTTGGCCCTTTCATCGGCTATCTGCCGCAGGACATCGAGCTTTTCGACGGCACTATCGCCGAAAACATCGCCCGTTTCGGCACCGCCGATTCGGAGCAGATCGTCGCCGCGGCACGGCGTGCCGGCGTACACGAGATGGTGCTCGGCTTTCCCGCGGGTTATGACACGGTGATTGGTGAAAACGGCGCCGCGCTGTCTGCCGGTCAGCGCCAGCGCATCGGGCTTGCCCGGGCACTTTACGGTGATCCGGCGCTGATCGTGCTCGACGAGCCGGATGCCAGCCTCGACGAGGCCGGCGAAGCCGCGTTGCGCGCCAGCCTGCTGGCGCTGAAGGAAGAGCGGCGCACGGTGTTCGTGGTGACGCATCGCGCGACCGTATTGTCAGTTGCTGATCAGGTGATGGTGCTGGTTGACGGCCAGGTGAAAGCCTTCGGCGATCGTGAACAGGTGCTCAAGCCGGTGGCGCGTAATCCCGAAACCGCCGGAGGGCAGGGGCGATGAACGCACGGCCCGAGCTGCCGGGTGTCATTGCTGCGCCCGATGCCGATTACCGCCGTGCCACCCGCACTGGCCTGTGGCTGCTTGGCGCAGGCTTTGGCGGATTCATGCTGTGGGCGCTGCTGGCGCCGCTGGACGAAGGCATCCCGGCACCGGGCAATGTCTCGGTTGAAAGCAGTCGCAAGCGTGTTGATCATGCCGCCGGCGGCATCATCGAAAAAATACTGGTGCGCGAGGGCCAGCAGGTCGAGGCCGGACAGGACCTGATCCTGCTTAACGAGGTGCAGGCACAGGCGGCGCTAAATGCCACGCGCAAACAGTGGCAGATCGCCCTCGCCAGCGAAGCGCGGCTGAGGGCGGAGCGCGCGTCCGCTTCCACGATGACCCTGCCGCCCGAACTGGTTGATGCCGCCGGCGACCCCGATGTGGTTTCCGCGGTGCGCGCGCAGAACGAGCTGTTCCGCACGCGGCGCAGTGCGCTGGCTGGTGAGCTGTCGATCATCCGCGAATCGGCGCGCGGGCTGGAGTTGCAGCTGAAGAGCCTCGATCAGCTGAAGGCCGGTCGTGAAAAACAGCTGCAGTTGTTCGGCGAGCAGATGGCTTCATTCACCAAATTGCGCGAGCAGGGTTTTGTCTCGCGCAACCAGCTGCTTGAAATCGAACGGCAGCTGGCCGAGGTGCAGAGCCGGCAGAGCGAGGACCTCGCCAACATCGCCGGCATCAACGCCAGGCTGTCGGAATTCCGCATGCGCGGCGCGCAGCGCGAGATCGAATACCGCCGCGAAGTGGAAACCGAAATGAGCGAACTGCAGCGCGAGCTCGCCGCGCTCGGCGAGCGGCTTGCCGCGCAGCGTGACACCCGCCAGCGGCTGACCATACAGGCGCCGGTGGCGGGCACGGTGATGGACCTCGCCTTCCACACCGTCGGCGGCACGATCAAGCCCGGCGACCGCATCCTCGACATCGTGCCGGCCAGTGATGCATTGATCTTCGAGGCGCAGTTGCCGCCGCAGTACATCGACCGCATCCATGCCGACCTGCCGGCCGAGGTGCTGCTGGATGCGTTTATGGCGCGTGCCGAGCAGCCGGTGGTCAGGGGCAGGGTGGCGGTGGTGTCCGGCGACGTGCTGACCGATGCACGCACCGGCAACCGTTACTACGCGCTGCGTGTCACGGTTTCCGGCGAGGAGCTGGCCAAGCTGCGCGGCCTGCAGTTGCGTCCCGGCATGCAGGGCACGGTGATGATCCGTACCGGGGAACGCTCGCTGATGAATTACCTGATGCGGCCGCTGTTGCGCCGTTTCAGCACGGCACTGGGCGAGGCCTGAGGCCCTGCCTGGGTCACACTACCCCGGCGTCGTGGGCCTGCTGGTCGGCGTGGTATGACGAGCGCACCAGCGGGCCGCAGGCAGCATGCTGGAAGCCCATTTTTTCCGCCTCGGCGCCGTACATCTCGAAGACTTTCGGCTCGACATAGCGCAGTACCGGCAGGTGGTGCGATGAGGGCTGAAGATACTGGCCGATGGTCAGCATGTCGACGTCGTGGGCGCGCAGGTCGCGCATGGTCTGCAGGATTTCCTCGTCGGTTTCACCGAGTCCGACCATCAGCCCCGACTTTGCCGGCACCTGCGGGAACCGCGCCTTGAAATCCTTCAGCAGCTTCAGCGAGTGCGCGTAGTCCGAGCCGGGGCGTGCCTGTTTGTAGAGCCGCGGCACCGTCTCCAGGTTGTGGTTCATCACGTCCGGCGGCCCGGCGGACAGAATGTCGAGCGCGATGTCGAGGCGGCCGCGGAAATCCGGCACCAGAATTTCGATGCGCGTCTGCGGCGACAGTTCGCGCACCGCGCGGATGCAGTCCTTGAAGTGCTGGGCGCCACCGTCGCGCAGGTCGTCACGGTCGACGCTGGTGATGACCACGTATTTCAGTTTCAGCGCGGCGATGGTTTCGGCAAGGTGGCGCGGCTCGTCGGCATCCGGCGGTTTCGGCCGGCCGTGGGCGACATCGCAGAACGGGCAGCGCCGCGTGCACAGGTCGCCGAGGATCATGAAGGTCGCGGTACCCTTGCCGAAACATTCGCCGATGTTGGGGCAGGTCGCCTCCTCGCAAACGGTATGCAGCTTCTGAGCGCGCAGGATGTCCTTGATTTCCTGGAAGCGCGGGCTGTTGCCGAGGCGCACCCGGATCCAGTCCGGTTTTTTCAGCGTTTCCGCGGGCACGATCTTGATCGGGATACGCGCGGTTTTGGCCTGGCCTTTCTGTTTTTCGCCGGGAGCGGTCATTGCAGTGTTTCCATCATCGAACAGACCAGGCGGTCGCCGATTTGTTCACGGCTTTCGGTGATGCCCAGGTCATGCAGGCGGGTGACCGCCATGCCCGGGTAGCCGCAGGGGTTGATTGCGAGAAAAGGCGCGAGATCGACGTCAACATTCAGCGCCAGCCCGTGATAGCAGCAGCCGTTGCGCACACGCAGGCCCAGCGCCGCGATTTTTGCCGCGCCGACATAGACACCGGGCGCATCGTCGCGGCCCTGTGCTTCGATGCCGTAGCCGGCAAGCAGCCTGACCACAGCCTGTTCCATGCGCCGCACCAGCGGCCGCACCGACAGTCCGCGCCGGCGCAGGTCGAGCAGCAGGTACAGCACCAGCTGGCCGGGGCCGTGGTAGGTGATCTGGCCGCCGCGGTCGATGCGTTCGACCGGGATGCCGTTGTCGGTGCGCGGCAGGTGTTCGGCCTTGCCGGCGATGCCGACGGTGTAGACCGGCGGGTGTTCAAGCAGCCACAGCTCGTCGCGGGTTTGTGCATCACGCTGCGCGGTGAATTCGCGCATCTGTGCCAGCGTTGGTACGTACGGCACCGTGCCCAGGTGTTTGACCCGGGGTGTTTCGACGGCTGCGGTCGCCGCTGCGGAAAGATCGGACAAGAGAGATGGTAAAGAATGCGGGTTGCAGGGACCTGATCCCGGAGATCGTCCAGGCCCGGCGAGGGCTGGCGATGGTGGGATAATGAGCTGCGATTATATTGAAAAGCGGCTTCAATAATGACAAAAACACGCCACGCGCGGGCTTGTCATGTTTCTGGAACAACCCGATATCGGAGAGTGATGTGCGCCGGATTCTGAGAGTGTTGGTGTTGCCCGCGGTGCTGGGCATCGTCGCGATGTTTCCCGCCCGGGCGGCGGAATCGCCGGCCGAAGCGAAGGCGGACGGCAATTACGGCAGCAACCTGTCGCGGGTTTATTTTGCCCACCAGCGCCTGCTCGCGGTCCGCGAGGCCTGCGACCAGGCCCTGCCCGCAGAAACTGCGGCAAATGAAAAGGCCTACGGCACCTGGCAGGTACGGCACAAGGCGCTGCTCGAGGAGCTGGATGCCCGGTTCATGCTGATGGTGCGCGGTGTGTCGCGCCACGAACGTGAATACCTGCGCAACCTCGGAAAATACGAAGGTGCGGTCATCGAATACCGCAACAAGGAACGCGACGAGCTGCTGGCCCAGCCGCGTGAAGGCATCGTTCAGGGTTGTGCCGATTTTCGCGCCTATCTGGCCGGTGCAGGCTCCGACTTCCGCAAGGAATACGCCGAAGAGCTGCGCATACTGCGCCAGCGCAAGCTGCCGAAATAAGCTCCTGTGCGCCGGGAGCCGCCAGCGCTACAGCGCCATCACCACCATCGGGTGGTCACTCAGTTCCTGATACAGCGCATCAAGCTGCTGGCGTGAGGTGGCGCGGATGACGCAGGTCAGGCTCAGGTACTTGCCCTGCTTGCTGCTGCGCATGGTCAGCGTCGCCTCGTCGAAATCGGGCGCGTGTTTCTTGACCACGGCGGCAATCGCCTGCGCGAAACCCGGTTGTGTATGGCCGAGAATCTTCAGCGGAAAATCGCTGGGGTAATCGATCAGCGAGGGTTGTTCGTCCCCGGGTTTGTCACTGCTCATCGTCGTTGCTCAAGCTGCCGGACGCATCTGCTCGCGCTTGAATTCCTGGTACAGCGCGTGCATGCGGCGGAACAACATGCCGGGGCGGCCGTCGCCGACCGGTTTGCCGTCGAGCGTGGTCACCGCCAGCACTTCCTTGGTCGAGGAGGTGACCCAGATTTCGTTGGCGCTGCGCACCTCGGCCTCGCTGACCGCACGCACCTCGAGCTGGAATTCGCGGCTGCGCGCGATTTCGACAACCACGTCGTAGGTGATGCCGGGCAGGATCAGGTGATCCTTCGGCGGGCAGAGCAGCACACCGTCCTTGACCACGAACACATTGCTAGACGAAGCCTCGGTGAGTTTGCCGTTGCGGAACAGGATGGTTTCAGTGGCGCCGACCTCGGCCGAGCGCTGGCGCAGCATGCAGTTGCCGAGCAGCGACACCGACTTGATGTCGCAGTTGAGCCAGCGGTAGTCCTCGGCGGTGATGCAGGCGACACCGGCATCGACTGCGGCAGCCGAGGGCGTGACCAGCGGATTGCTCATCATGAATACCGTGGGCCGGATGTCCTTCGGGAAGGCGTGGTCGCGCTTTGCCACGCCGCGGGTGACCTGCAGATACACCGACTGGTCGTCACCCTTGTTGCGGCTGACGATTTCAGCGAGCAACTGCGCCCATTCCGCTTCGCTGTGCGGATTGCGGATGCCGACCTTGTCCAGGCTGTATTGCAGCCGGCGCAGGTGCTCGGTCATGCGGAAGGGCTGTTTCGAATAGACCGGGATGACTTCATAGACGCCGTCACCAAAAATGAAGCCGCGGTCGAGCACCGGCACATAGGCTTCTTCGATGGGCAGGAACTTGCCGTTGAGATGAACGATGTCGGTCATGTTGTGATCCTCGGAAGGGTTGCAGCTGTGGCGTCACTTGAACATCAGGCGCAGCGAATCCCAGGCGCGGCCGAAAATGCCGGCCACGGCCACCGGTTCCAGGGCGACCACCGGCACTTCGCGCCAGGGTTTGCCGTCAATTTCGAGTTTCAGCGTGGCGACTCGCTGTCCGGGCGCGATTGGCGCAAGCAGCGGCTGCTGGCTTTCGACGGTCGCCTTGATGCGGTCACCCTGGCCCTTGGGCAGCGCGACAAAGAGGTCATCGGTGAATCCCGCCTTGACCATGTCGGACCCGCCTTTCCACACGCGCAGCTGGGTCACGGTCTGGTTGCGGGTGTAGAGCTTCACGCTGTCGTAGAACTGGAAGCCCCAGTTCAGCAGTTTCTGGCTCTCGGTGGCCCGCGCCGCTTCCGACGCGGTGCCGAGCACCACCGACACCAGCCGGCGGTCACCGCGCCGGGCCGAAGTGATCAGGCAGTAGCCGGCGTTTTCGGTGTAACCGGTCTTCACGCCATCGACTGTGGGATCCAGCCAGAGCAGACGGTTGCGGTTGGCCTGGGTGATGTTGTTGTAGCGGTATTCCTTCTGCGAATACAGCGCGTAGTGCTCGGGATAGTCGCGGATCAGCGCCACCACCAGCAGCGACAGGTCCTGTGCGGTTGAATGCAGCTGCGCGCTGGTGAGACCGGTGGCATTGGTGAAATTGGTGTTGGCCATGCCCAGGCGCTTGGCTTCGCGGTTCATCATCTGCGCAAAGACTTCCTCACTGCCGCCGATGGCCTCGGCCAGTGCGACGCTGGCGTCGTTGCCGGACTGGATGATCATGCCGCGCAGCAGCTCGTCCACGGTTACCGGTTTTTTCGGCTCGATGAACATGCGCGAGCCCTCGGCCTTCCAGGCCTTGGTGGAAACCGGGATGACCTGATCCGGTTTCAGTGATTTCTGCTTCAGCGCGCCAAAGGCGAGATAGGCCGTCATCAGTTTGGTCAGCGATGCGGGCTCGAAACGTTCGGCGGCGTTGTGGCTGGTGAGTACCTGCCCGCTGTTGACGTCGAGCAGCAGCCATGCACGAGCCTCAATCGCTGGCGAAGAGGGCATCGGGATCTGCGCGGTAGCACTAAAACTGAAGCTCAGCAGTGCTGCGGCGATGAGGAGGGTGCGGACGATGGGGACTGAAAGGTTCATGGGCGGGGAAAAGCCGCGATTATAACCAAGCGCACATGGCGCACTTGCGACAGCGGGTCCGGCCGGAAGTTCTAATCGCGGTCGCGGAAGCGCTGAACGGCAAGGCGCAGAAATTCGATCTGCCGGCCGACACGGCGGCAGCGATCGCAGATCGCCAGATGTGCGGCAAGGCGCAGCCGCTCCAGCGGACCGAGGCGGCGGTCCTGCCCCTGTGAGAGCAGTTGCGAGGCTTTTTTGCAGGAGGCCATCATTTGTTTTTTGCCGCGTCATCAAACCATGTGATCTGCAGGCATTCACGCAGCACCAGCCGCGCCCGGTGCAGCATCACCCAGCAGTTGGTCGTGCTGATGTCCAGTGCCTTACAGATGTCTTCGGTCGAGAGCTCCATCACCTCGCGCATCCTGAACACTTCGGCGGTGCGCGCCGGCAGCCGTTGCAGGCACAGTTCAAAGGCTTGCCAGAACCGGCCGTTGTCGAGCGCGGATTCCGGATTGCCCCAGTCACCGGGCGCCTCGCGCCAGTGGCCATCGGCGGCAAACAGCGCATCAACGGCATCGGCTTCACTTTGATCGTCATCCGCCAGCGGCTGCTCGCGACGGCTGCGGCGGATCTGATCGATGATCTTGTGCTTGAGGATGCCGGTCAGCCAGGTGCGCAGCGAGGAGCGGCCGGAAAAGCGCTCTCCACCCTCAAGCGCAGTGAGCAGTGTTTCCTGCACCACATCCTCGGCCTGTGCCGGATTGGCGAGATGCAGCCGTGCGTAGCGCAACAAGTAGGGGCGGTGGATATCAATATCGGCGGCTGAGGCGGACAATGCAAATATTCCTTTAAAAACAATGACTTATAAACTGCTATCGGGTTCTGCGTCCTGCCCACTTGAAATGACCGGCCTGCCACCCATATTCCAATCAACGGCGCGCTGCGCCCCAACCATTGAAGGAGACGAACATGGTCAATGTTACCCGCTTCAACCCGTTTGACGATTCGATTGACGACCTGCTGCGCGGCTTTTTTGTGCGGCCGGTGGCTTTTGACGGTGCTCCGCAGCCGGCGCAGGCCTTCCGTGTCGAAGTGCGTGAAAACGAGCAGGCCTACACCGTGCAGGCCGAAATCCCCGGCGTGAAAAAGGAAGACATCCACGTCACTATCGACAACGACCAGATCGCGATCAGTGCCGAAGCCCGCAAGGAACGCGAAGTGAAGGAGGGCGAGCGCGTGCTGCGCGCCGAGCGCCACTACGGCAAGGTTTACCGTGCCTTCACCCTGGGCCAGGCTGTCGATGAAGACAAGGCACAGGCCCGCTACGCCGATGGCGTACTGGAACTGACGCTGCCGAAAAAGGCGGCAGTGGCCAGCCGGCGTCTGACCATCAACTGATCGGCCGGATCAAAGCAAGGCGGCATCCAGCGGCAGGCGGCAACGCCTGCCGTTTTTTTTGTAATCCGCCCATGTCGCTCGGTTAAAATGAGTGAACCCTCACATCGTTCCGCCGTTCATTCCCGTCCATTCACGAGCCCACGAGCCGATCGCCATGTCCCTGTCCGCCTCCAACGCCGCCAGCAAGGCCAAGACCCTGGCCGAAGCCCTGCCCTACATCCAGCGTTTCCACGGCAAGACCATCGTCATCAAGTACGGCGGCAACGCGATGACCGATCCGGCGCTGAAGGAAGGCTTTGCGCGCGACGTGGTGCTGCTCAAGGTGGTGGGCATGAATCCGGTGATCGTGCATGGCGGCGGACCGCAGATCGACGACCTGCTGAAGCGTGTCGGCAAGAAGGGTGAATTCATCCAGGGCATGCGTGTCACCGATGCCGAGACCATGGATGTGGTCGAGATGGTGCTCGGCGGCCAGGTCAACAAGGACATCGTCAACCTGATCAACCGCAACGGCGGCAAGGCGGTGGGCCTCACCGGCAAGGATGGCGGCCTGATCCGGGCGCGCAAGATGAAGGTGCGCGGCGCTCCCGGCAGCGACGAACTGGTCGACATCGGCCAGGTCGGCGAGGTCGAAAGCATCGATCCGGCGATCGTCAACCTGCTGCACACCCAGGACTTCATCCCGGTGATCGCGCCGGTTGGTGTTGGCGCCAACGGCGAGTCGTACAACATCAATGCCGATCTTGTCGCGGGCAAGGTGGCGGAGATCCTCAAGGCCGAAAAGCTGATCGTACTCACCAACACCGCCGGCGTGCTCGACAAGAACGGCAACCTGCTGACCGGGCTGACCTCGCGCCGGGTTGACGAGTTGTTCGCCGACGGCACCATCCACGGCGGCATGCTGCCCAAGATCGGCTCCGCGCTCGATGCGGTGAAAAACGGTGTCAACACCTGCCACATCATCGACGGCCGCGTCGAGCATGCGCTGCTGCTCGAAGTGCTGACCAACGACGGCGTCGGCACGCTGATCAAGCGCCGCTGATCCGGGCGGCGCGCGATGTCCGGCGAGCAGTCCTGGATTTTTGACCTCGACAACACACTGCACAATGCGTCGCCGCACATCTTCCCTCACATCAACCGCGCGATGACCGATTACATCAAACGGCATCTCGATCTGGACGAGCCGGGTGCCGGCGCGCTGCGCCGCGACTACTGGCAGCGTTATGGTGCGACTCTGCTCGGCCTTATCCGCCACCATGACACCGATCCACGGCATTTCCTGTGGCATACCCACCAGTTTGCCGACCTGCCGCGGATGGTGGTGCGTGAGCCGCTGCTGCGCCACACGCTGCGCCGGCTGCGCGGGCGCAAATACCTGTTCTCTAACGCACCGCGGCATTACGCGCTGGCGGTGCTCCGTGTACTTGGCATCACCGACCTGTTCGAGGCGGTGTATTCGATCGAGCGTGTCAATTTCAGGCCTAAACCCGATACCCGCGGCTTTTTGCAGCTTTGCCGCGCCCATCAGCTGCAGCCGCGACGCTGTATCATGGTCGAGGACACGCTGGAGAACCTGCGCACCGCAAAGCGGCTGGGCATGAAGACAGTGTGGGTGTCGCACAGCGGTCGCGCGCCCGGTTACGTCGATCTGCGCATCGCAGGCATCGGCGAACTTTCCAGAACCGCATCATCACTGCATTGAGGACGGCATGGCACGCAGCGGCGAACGCAAGACCCAGATCCTGCAAACCCTCGCGCAGATGCTCGAAGGCCCTGCAGCCGAGCGCATCACCACCGCGGCTCTGGCCGCGAAGATCGGCGTGTCGGAGGCGGCGCTTTACCGCCACTTCCGCGGCAAGGCCGACATGTTCGCCGGCCTGATCGATTTCATCGAAGACACGCTGTTTACGCTGATCAACCGCATCACCAGTGACGAGCAGGGCGGCCTGCGCCAAGTCGAGGCGATCATCGGCATGCTGCTCGGCTTCGCCCAGAAAAACCGCGGCATGACGCGCGTGCTGACCGGAGACGCGCTGGTCACCGAAGACGATGCGCTGCAGACGCGCGTGAACCAGATCCACGACCGTGTCGAAGCCGCGCTGAAGCAGGCACTGCGCATCGCCGCCAGCCGCGGCGAGACCGCGGCGGATGTCGATGCCGCCGCGCAGGCCAATGTGCTGATGAGTTTTGTCGCCGGGCGCTGGCTGCAGTACGCCAAAAGCGGTTTCCGCCGCGATCCTGCCGAATTCTGGCCGCAGCAGTGGAAACAGCTGACCGCGGGTGTCGCCGCCTGAACCGGCGCAGATCAACAAAGCCTACCCAGGAGAAAAAACAATGGCCGAAATCAACACCCAGCAGATGGCGCAGTTGCTGATGGGCGTCGCACGCGCCCAGCTCGCGATCATCGATTCGATCGAAAACTCGAAGGCGGGATTCAAGTCGACCCATGTGCGGCCGATCCTGGAGAGCGCCTCGCGCATCCGCTCCAATCACCCGCTGACGCTGGGTGATTTACCGGCGCGGCTGCTGCTGCAGATGCTCGGCCGCAATCCGCCTGACCTTGACCGCGTGGCGCAGGACCTCGAGCGGCTGGTCAGCGGCGCTGCTGCGGCGCCCGCAGGTGGCGGTGACTCGCTGGACATGACCTGAGGCCCAGCGGCGGTTCGGCGCCGGGGCGTCGGCGCGGGATGGTCAACGCCCGA
The DNA here is from genome assembly GCA_019751125.1 of Burkholderiales bacterium. Classification (GTDB taxonomy): domain Bacteria; phylum Pseudomonadota; class Gammaproteobacteria; order Burkholderiales; family SG8-41. The sequence continues at coordinate 12,487 of JAIENU010000027.1, forward strand.
CCATCAACGCACTGAGCACACCGCGCACGCCGGGTCGCGTGCGAGTTTTACCGTGCGCAGTTCCATCGCCAGCACATCGAGCAGCAGCAGGCGCCCGCTCATCGAGGTGCCGGCCGCGGTGATCAGCTTCAATGCCTCCGCCGCCTGCATCGCGCCGACGATGCCGACCAGCGGCGCAAAAACCCCCATCACCGCGCAGCGTGTCTCCTCCTGTTCGCCGTCCTCGGCAAACAGGCAAGCGTAGCAGGGCGCGTCCGCCTGCCGCAGGTCGAACACGGCAAGCTGGCCGTCGAAGCGGATGCCGGCGCCAGAGACCAGCGGCTTGCGCAGCCGGACGCAGGCGCGGTTCACCGCATGGCGGGTGGCGAAATTGTCGCTGCCGTCGAGCACAACATCGGCTTCGGCCACCAGTGCCTCCAGCCGCGCGCCTTCGACGCGCTCGGCCACCGTGCGGATGCGGGCTTCGGCATTCAGTGCGAGCAGCGTCTCGCGTGCCGATTCGACCTTGGGTCTGCCGATCGCCGATTCGCGATGCACGATCTGGCGCTGCAGATTGGTGCGGTCCACCGTATCGCCATCGCAGACGGTCAGAGTGCCGACGCCTGCGGAGGCCAGGTACAGCGCCGCCGGCGAACCGAGGCCGCCGGCGCCGATCAGCAGCACATGGGCGTCGAGCAGCCGTTGCTGGCCCTCAATGCCGATTTCCGGGAGCAGGATGTGGCGGCTGTAGCGCAGCAGCTGGTCGTCGTTCATCGGGGCAGTATCGGGTTCCGTCGCCGCCGAAACAACAACGCCCGGCACGGCCGGGCGTTGTGCGGCGAGTCTGTGGTCTCAGTTTGTCTTGGCCACGCCACGGCTTTTCAGGAAGGCGATGGCCTGGTTCAGTTCGTAGTCGTTCGGTGAAACAACCTCGCCGGGCTCCGGGCGCTGCAGCTTGTCATCGACATCCTTGGGTCGCGGCGCGGGGGTGAACTTGTATTTGGCTGCAGCGGCTGCCGCAGCAGCAGCCTTGTCTTCGGGTTTTTCCGTCGCCGTTGCTTCGCCCAGGTGTTTGGTCAGGTCAGCCTCGCGCAGTTTCAGGGCACCGCGGTCGCTGGCGCCGTCGTCGAGCGGAATGTCCGGCGTGATGCCCTTGGCCTGGATCGAGCGGCCCTTGGGTGTGAAGTAGCGCGCAGTGGTCAGCTTGATCGCGGTGCTGTTGCCCAGCGGCAGGATGGTCTGCACCGAGCCCTTGCCGAAGGTCTGCTGGCCCATGATCACCGCGCGGTTGTGGTCCTGCAGCGCGCCGGCGACGATTTCCGAGGCCGATGCCGAGCCGCCATTGACCAGTACCACCATCGGCACCGATTTCACTTCCGCCGGCAGGCGTTTCAGGAAGTCTTCCTTGTTGCGGCCGCGCAGATAGTGCTCGGGTGCCGCGTTCAGTTTCATCTTCGCGTCTTCGCTGCGGCCGTCGGTATAGACCACCAGCGCATCCTTGGGCAGGAATGCTGCCGACACCGCGACCGCGCCGTTGAGCAGTCCGCCCGGATCGTTGCGCAGATCGAGGATCAGGCCGCGCATCGCACCCTGGTTTTCCTTGAACATGCGCTCAATCGCGCGTGCCATGGTGTCGCCGGTGTGTTCCTGGAACTGGGTCACGCGCACATAGGCGTAGCCGGGCTCGAGCAGCTTCGACTTCACGCTCTGGATCTTGATCACCGCGCGGGTCAGCGTGACCACGATCGGCTTCGCTTCACCCTTGCGCACGATGGTCAGCGTAATCGGCGTGTTCGGCTTGCCGCGCATGCGCTTCACCGCGTCGTTGAGCGTCATGCCCTTGACCGCGGTGTCGTCGAGTTTGACGATCAGGTCGCCGGCCTTGACCCCGGCGCGTGCGGCGGGGGAGTCGTCGATCGGCGAGACTACGCGCACAAAACCATCTTCCATGCCGACCTCGATGCCGAGGCCGCCAAATTCGCCCTGGGTGCCGACCTGCATTTCCTTGAAGGCTTCCTGGTCGAGGTAGGCGGAGTGCGGATCAAGGCCGGTCAGCATGCCGTTGATCGCCTCGGTGATCAGTTTTTTGTCCTCGACATTTTCGACGTAATCACTTTTGATGCGGCCAAAAACCTCGGTGAAGGCGCGCAACTCCTCGATCGGCAGCGGCAGGCTGCCGGCTTCGCGCTGGGCGATTGCGGAGTAGTTCAGGCTGATCGCGACGCCGATCAGCACGCCGCAGATGAGTAAGCCTAACTGGTTGATTTTGCTGCGCATTTACTGCTCCTGCGGGGGATCCGCTAACGTAGTTTGACCCAGCTCAGCGGGTCGAAAGGTTTGCCGGCATGACGCATTTCAAAGTATAGCCCTGATTCCGCGTTGCCGCCGGAGTTGCCCACGGTGGCGACAGTCTCGCCGCCGCGTATCGCGTCACCGACCTGCTTCAACAGCGCTTCGGCGTTGGCGTAGAGCGTCATGTAGCTGTCGCCGTGGTCGATGATCAGCAGGTTGCCGAAGCCGCGCAGCCAGTCGGCATAGACCACACGGCCGGCTGCCACCGCGCGTACGTCCTCGCCGCTTTTTGCGTTGATGAACACGCCTTTCCAGGTGATGCCGCCATCACTGCGTGGACTGCCGAAACGGCCGCCGAGTTCCCCGCGCACCGGCAGCGCCAGCGCGCCGCGCAGTGCGGCGAAGGCGCGGCCGCCGCTGTCGCCGGGCAGCACCTCGTTGCGCGGCCCAGGCCTGGCCGCAGCCGGTTGCCGCGGCGCAGGGCGTTCGCGGGTGATCCGGGTCAGCTGGTCGATCAGCCGCGTCAGGCGGTTTTCATTGGCCTGCAGCGAGCGGATCTGCTGCTGCTGGGCGCGGACATCGCGCGACACCCGGCTCAGCACGTCGGCGCGGGTGCGTTTTTCCTTTTCCAGGCGTTTTTTCTGCGCTTCCTGTTCGGCGGCGATACGCGCGATCGCGGCCGCTTCCTCGGCAATGTCGCGGGTGATGCGCTCGAGTTCTTCGAGATTGGCACGCAGTCCCTCAACCAGGCGCGCGCGGGCCCGCGCGACATAGCCCAGGTACTGCATCTGCCGCGCCATGTCGTTGGGGTTTTCGCGGGCGAGCAGCAGGCGCATCGCATCGGGTTCGCCCTGCAGGTGCTGCCGGCGCAGCATGCGGCCCAGCGCTTCCTGCTGGTCGCGCATTTTTACTTCGGTGTCCTGCGCGGTCTTGCGCAGGCCGCCGAGCTTGGCGCCGGATTCGCGCGACTGGCGGGACAGCTCGCGCAGTTCGCGGTTGGCTTCCGAAATGGCCCGTTCCGATTCGCGCAGCGCGTCGGAGGCCTCGGATCTGCTTTCCTCGGCGCTCGCCAGTTTTTTCTGCATCGACGAGATGCGGTCGCGCAGTTCGCGCAGCTCGTCGCGCGCTTCGTTGGCGCTGGTTGCGGCCGCCAGCGCCGGGGCTGCGGACAGCAGCAGCAACAACAGCAGCGCGGCGCGCGGCAGGCCGCGCATCAGCGGCTGCGGCCGGCCTTGGATGCCCGGTGCGGGCGCGGGGGATTCAGGCAAATTCAAGCAGGCAGCGCCCGGTCATCACCGCGGGTTTGGGCAGTCCCATCATCGCCAGCAGGGTCGGCGCCACATCCTGCAGTGCGCCGCCGTCGATCATCTTCGCCTTGCGCCCGATGTAGAGCAGCGGCACCAGGTTCAGCGTGTGCGCGGTATGCGGCTGTTGCGAGTCCTCGTCGCGCATGGTCTCGGCGTTGCCGTGGTCGGCGGTGATCAGTACCTCGCCGCCGATTTCGCGCATCGCCTCCACCGCGCGGCCGATACATTCGTCGAGCACCTCGATCGCGCGCGTCGCCGCCTCAAGGTTGCCGGTGTGTCCGACCATGTCGCCGTTGGCGAAGTTGCAGACGATGGCGTGGTACTGCTTCGAGCGGATGGCGGCCACCAGTTTATCGGTGACTTCGCGCGCGCTCATTTCCGGCTGCAGGTCGTAGGTGGCCACCTTGGGCGAAGGCACCATGATGCGTTCCTCGCCGGGATAAGGGGCCTCGATGCCGCCGTTGAAAAAATAGGTGACATGGGCGTACTTCTCGGTCTCGGCGATGCGCAGCTGGCGCAGGCCGTGGCTGGCGATCACTTCGCCGAATCCCTGGTTGATCTCCTGCGGCCCGAAGGCCGCGGGCAGGTGGGCGAAGTCATCGCCGTAGCGGGTCAGCGTGCAGTAGTAGGCGAGTTTCGGCAGACGGTTGCGGGTGAAACCGCTGAAGGCGGGATCGGTCAGTGCGGCGGTGAGCTGGCGCGCGCGGTCGGCGCGGAAATTCATGAACACCGCGGTATCGCCGTCGCTGATACGCACCGGCTGCATCCCGGCGGGCACGATCGCGGTGGCCTTCACGAATTCATCGGTCTCGTTGCGGGCATATGCCGCCCTCAGTGCAGTCAGCGCATCCGGCGCGGTGTACGGGGCCTTGCCATCAACAATCAGCTCGTAGGCGGACTGCACGCGGTCCCAGCGCTGGTCACGGTCCATTGCGAAATAACGGCCGCAGACCGAGGCGATGCGCACATTACCGAGCGCGCGGCATTTGTCCTGCAGCGCCTGCAGTGATGCTTCGGCGCTCTGCGGCGGGGTGTCGCGACCGTCGAGAAAGGCGTGTACGGCAAGCTGTCCGGCGCCTTTTTTCGAGGCCAGTTCGAGCAGCTTGAGGATCTGCGACTCGTGGCTGTGCACGCCGCCCGGCGAGAGCAGGCCCAGCACATGCAGCGTGGCGTTTTTTGCACTGCCGATCAGTTTGTCGAACACGGGGTTTGCGGCGAATTCACCGGTCTCGATGGCATGTTCGATCTTGGTGTAATCCTGGTAGACCACGCGACCGGCGCCGATGTTCATGTGGCCGACCTCGGAGTTGCCCATCTGCTGCGGCGGCAGGCCCACCCATTTCTCGCTGGCGTCGATGATGCTGTGCGGGCAGGTTTTCCAGAGCACGTTCCAGTGTGGTTTGCGCGCCTGGCAGATGGCGTTGTCCTCGCAGGCTTCGCGGTGGCCGAAACCGTCGAGGATGATCAGCAGGGCTGGTGTTATGTGCATGATTTCATTCAGAAAATTGATAACGCTTGTTACAATCGGATTTTAAATCATTTCGTTACCGCGCACTTCATTCCCTTCGTGTCCGCGATCCCGCTGCCCGAACGCTGCTGCCTGGCACTTGTTGCGCTGTTGTGCGCGCTGCCCTTTCTGCAGCCCTATCACCTCAATCCGCTGACTGCGTTTTATTCGGAGTGGCTGGCGTTTGTGCTGGGCTGTGGTGTGGCGATGGTGCTGCTGCTGCGCCGCGCCTGGAACGGCGCCTGCCTGCCGTGGATCGCGCTGGCACCGCTGCTGCTGGCGCTGCTGTTGTTCGTACACGGCCTGCTCGACCGTTCGCCGTACTTCGGACAGGCGCTAAGTGCCGCGCTGTACCTGTTGTGGGCGGCGCTGCTGGTGCTAGCCGGCGCCGCGCTGGCGCACCTTGCCGGCCGCGCCCTGCTCTTTGACACACTGGCAGCGGGACTCGCGCTGGGCGGACTGGCCAGCGCGCTGGTCGGCCTGATCCAGCACCTGCAACTGCCGACGCTGCTTGATGCCTGGGTTGCACGCGCAACCGGCGCGGCGATTTTCGGCAACCTGGCGCAGGCCAATCATTTCGCGGCCTACACCACGCTCGGACTGCTGTCCTTTGCCTACCTGCGGCAGCGCGCCCGCATCGGCGTGATCGTGCTGGTGGCGGCTGCGGCGCCGATGTTGCTGGTGCTGGGATTGTCCGGGTCGCGTGCGGCTGCCCTGTACCTGCTGGCCGCGCTGCTGCTGGCGGTTGTTGTCCGTTACAGCAGCCGCAGCAGTCGCCCAAATGCAGCGTCGGGCCGGTTGGTGGCCATCTGTGCCGCGTATGTGGCGGCCTATGTGCTGTTGCAGGTCATCGTCGGCGGCGGTGTGCTGCAGGGCGCACCGCGCGAGGTGGTGACCGCGGCGGAACGGATGGTTGATGGTGCTGCCAGCATCAGCGATCGCCTGCATTTGTGGCACTCGGCATGGCTGATGTTTCTGGAACACCCGCTGGCCGGTGCCGGCTGGGGGCAGTTCGCCTACGGTTTTTTCAGTCACGCCGCGCTGTTCTATCCGCAGGGCGGTTATCAGCTGTACCACCACGCCCACAACCTGCCGATGCAGTTGCTGGCGGAAACCGGGCTGGCCGGGCTGGCCTGCCTGCTGCTGCCGGCCTGGCTGGCGTTGCGTGGTCCGGCCGCAGCCGGGGCTGCGGACCAAGGCGGGGAGATCTGGCTGCTGGCTGCGCTCGGTGCAACCACCGGTTTGCACAGCCTGCTCGAATATCCGCTGTGGTACGCCTATTTCCTCGGTCCTGCCGCGCTGCTGCTCGGCGCGGCGCCGTTTGCCGCAGGCAGCCTGCGCCTGCCGCTGCTGTGGCGCGCAGTGAGCGCGCTGCTGCTGGCCGGCGGTTTGTTCAACCTCGGTTTGCTGTGGCGGGAATATCGCGCCTTCGAAGGACTGTTCCGCGCGACGACCCCGGCGCTCCCTGCGCCGGAACAGGCGGCACTGCTGTCGCGGCTGCACCGCAATCCGCTGTTGCGCCACTATGTCGAGGTTGCCTACACCCTGCCGGCGCGTCCGCGCGTCGATGAACTCGACCGCCAGCTCTACGCCAACACCCGTGCGCTGCAATTCGCGCCGGTCGACAGCCTGGCCTGGCGCCAGGCGCTGCTGCTGGCGCTGGCCGGACGTGAGGCGGAGGCGCGTCAGGCGCTGGCGCTGGCGGCTGCCGCCTATCCGCAGCCGCCGCAGGATTATCGCGAGGCGCTGCAGCGCTTTGCCATCATTCAGCCGGAGCGACTGCGGCCTCTGCTAGAATTCGCCGCCACATCGTCGAAAACCGCAAAGCCCTGACCGGTTTCCGTGGCACTGACGCCCATCCTGACGCCCATTTATCTCCCCCGCAATGGAATCCTTTTTCATCTACATCCAGAAAAGCCCGTTCAACATGATGTTGTTCGGCGGCGCCCTGGCCAGCGGCGTGATGCTGCTCTGGCCCCTGCTGACCAAAGCCTTCCGCGGCGGCAAGGAGGTCGGCCCTTTCGAAGCGGTGCAACTGATCAACCGTAATGACGCGCTGGTGATCGACCTGCGCGACACCGGCGAATACGAGGCGGGCCACATCTCCGGCGCGCGCCACCTGCCGGAGCGGCAACTGGTGGAGCGCCTGTCCGAGCTGGAAAAATTCAAGACACGCCCGCTGGTCCTGGCCTGCCGCAGTGGCATGCGCGCCAGTGCAGCCGTCCAGATCCTGCGCCGCAACGGCTTCGAACAGGCGGTTGCATTGCGTGGCGGCATCAGCGCCTGGGAACAGGCCGGCATGCCGCTGCAGAAAAAATAATTCCGCAGGAGATCTGATCCATGGCCAGGGTTCGCATGTATTCCACCGCGGTCTGCCCGTACTGCCAGATGGCCGAGCGCCTGCTGCGCGGCAAGGGTGTCGCCGAGATCGAAAAAGTCCGTATCGACAGCGATCCCGCGCTGCGCGACGAGATGATGCAGAAAACCGGCCGCCGCACCGTGCCGCAGATCTACATCGGTGATACCCATGTCGGCGGTTACGATGATCTGGCCGCACTCGACCGCGCCGGCGGGTTGGATCCGCTGCTCGCGGCATGACCCTTTTTCTCTGACCTTTTTTATCCAGCATCCATCAACCGGAATCCAGGCATGAGTGAACAGCCCCAACAACAGCCGCAGCAGCCGCAGTTCGGCATCCAGAAAATCTACCTGAAAGACCTGTCGCTCGAGATTCCCAATGCGCCGCAGATCTTTCTGCAGCAGGAGGCGCCGGACATCGACATCCAGGTGCACAACAGCGCGGCCGTGCTGGATGCGGCGAACGGGCTTTACGAAGCCGTGCTGACGGTGACAGTCACCGCCAAGGTCCAGGACAAGACCGCCTTCCTGGTCGAGACCGCGCAAGCCGGTATTTTCCAGATACTCAACCTGCCGCCGCAGGAACTCGATGCGGTGCTTGCCATTCTCTGCCCGAACACGCTGATGCCCTATGCCCGCGAAACCGTATCGAGCGTGCTGATCCGCGCCGGCTTCCCGCCGGTGGTGCTGCAGCACATGAGTTTTGATGCGGCCTACCAGGAGCGCCTGCGCCAGATGCAGGAGCAACAGGGCCAGCCGGCGCCGGCCGGAGCGGCGCACTGACTGTCATGCCGGCGCGCTGCTCCGCGCGGTTTTTTGCGCCGCATTTTGTGCTTTCAATTGCGCTGTTCCTTGCGGCGTTCGTCACGGCCGTGCCGTTCACCGCTGCGGCGGCAGAGTTCCGCTCCGCCGCCGACAATGCGGTGATCCTCTACGACGCGCCTTCGACCAAGGGCCGCAAGCTCTTCATCGTCAACCGCGGCTATCCGCTGGAAGTGGTGGTGCAGGTCGAGGGCTGGATCAAGGTGCGTGATGCCGCGGGGGGGCTGTCCTGGGCCGAGTCCAAATTGCTCGACAACACCCGCAACGTGCTGGTGCGCGCTGCCAGCGTGACCTTGCGCCAGAAACCCGCGGAAGATGCGCCCGCGGTGGCCGAAGTGCGGCGTGACGTGCTGCTCGAACTGGTTGAGCGTCCGCCCGGCAACTGGATCCAGGTTCGCCACCGCGACGGCAGCACCGGCTTTGTGCGTGCGGCAGATGTCTGGGGCGGATGAGCCCCGCTGCGGCGGTTGAACGATGAAAATCACCATCCTCGGTGGCGGTGCCTGGGGCAGTGCACTGGCGATCAATCTGGCAGCCGCACACCAGGTGACACTATGGGCCCGAGATTCCGCCCAGGTTGCGGCGATGGCACGCGAGCGCCGCAACACACGTTATCTTCCAGAAGCGGCTTTTCCGGAAAACCTTCAGCTTGCGGCCGATCTGCCGCATGCCCTGCGCGGTTCGCAGTGCGTGATTGTTGCGGTGACGGTGGCCGGACTGCGCGGCATCCTGCAGCAACTGCGCGAAGCCTCCGTGGCCGTGCCGGTGCTGTGGCTGTGCAAGGGTTTTGAGCAGCCGCAGGCGAAGCTGCCGCATGAGGTGTTTGCCGAGGTGATGGCGGTGGCGCATCCGCATGCAGTGCTTTCCGGCCCGAGTTTTGCGCAGGAGGTGGCCGCCGGGCTGCCGGCTGCGCTGACCCTGGCTTCAGCGCAGCCGGAAGTGGCGACCCGGCTGGCGCAGGCTCTGCACGGCGGCACCCTGCGCGTCTATTCGCACGATGACATGGTTGGTGTCGAAGTCGGCGGCGCGGTGAAGAATGTGATGGCGATTGCCGCCGGCGTATGTGACGGATTCGGGCTCGGTCACAATGCCCGCGCCGCGCTGATCACCCGCGGCCTGGCCGAAATGACCCGGCTCGGTGTGGCCCTTGGTGCACGTGCCGAAACCTTCATGGGGCTGTCCGGCATCGGCGACCTGATCCTGACCTGCACCGGCGATCTCTCGCGCAACCGTCGTGTCGGCCTCGCGCTGGCCCGGGGCGAAGCCGTGGCGGCGGCCCAGGCCGGCCTCGGCCATGTTGCCGAGGGTGTGTTCACCGCTGCGGAAGTGCAGCGCCGCGCCCGCCAGCTTGGCGTTGATGTGCCGATCACCGATGCGGTGTGCCGCGTGCTCGAGGCTCCGCAGCGCGCCGCCGATGTGGTGCGTGAACTGCTCGCGCGCGATGCCAAGCCCGAGCACGGTCGGCGCTCTTAATTTCCTCCGCGAAAGTCCTGCTGCCGCCAGGCCTCGTACACCACTATTGCCACCGCATTGGCCAGGTTCAGGCTGCGGTTGCCGGCACACATCGGCAGGCGCAGGCGTTGCGCCGGCGGCAGCGATTCCAGTAATTCCGCAGGCAGGCCGCTGGTCTCCGGGCCGAACAGCAGAACATCATTTTCGGCATAGGCGACCTGGTCGTAGCGTGCAAGACCACGGGTGCTGAGCGCGTAATGGCGCGCATCAGGGCTGCGTTTGCCGAGCGCGGCCTGGCAGGCGGTCCAGTCATCATGCAGGGTCAGCTGCGCCCGGTCGTGGTAATCGAGTCCGGCGCGCGCCAGTGTGCGGTCATTCAGCGTGAAACCGAGCGGGCGCACCAGGTGCAGCCTTGCGCCGGTGTTGGCGGCGAGGCGGATGATGTTGCCGGTATTGGGTGCGATTTCCGGCTGGTAGAGAACAATGTCGAACATCTGCGGGCTCCGTTGTCCGGCGCTTGGTTGTGATTAGGTCCGGAACAGGATATCCTTAATTATCAATGGGATGCGTTGTGCATCGGAAGCTGCGGTGCAGGTTGTAAGGCGGATTGTGGCTGGTTTGCAGCCGGCTTGATGCAGTTCCGGTGGGGGTGACGCGGCCACTTCGCGGCTCAAGCTGGGGCGGAATCTGCCGATGCACGCTTCCAACGCCATATTTTGGGTGAAAAGCGCATGGGTCGTCCCGAAAAAATCAGGTTGGGTGAAATCCTGGTGCAGCAGAAACTGCTCACCGAGGAGCAGTTGAAGTCTTCGCTCGACGAGCAGAAAAAAACCGGTCGCCGCCTCGGCCGCGTGTTCATCGAGCTCGGTTTCATCACCGAAGAGCAGATCTCCAAGGCGCTGGCACGCCAGCTGGGTGCCGATTACATCGACCTCAAGCAGTACAACATCCGCCGCGATGTGGTGGCGAAACTGCCGGAAACCCAGGCGCGGCGCTTCCGCGCCATGGTGCTCGAGGATCGCGGCAGCGCCTGGCTGGTCGGCATGGCCGATCCGACCGATCTCACCGCCTACGATGACATCGTGCGTGTGCTCAAGCGCGACATCGAGCTCGCCGTGGTCACCGAGACCGAGTTGCTGCGCGCGATTGACCGCAGCTACCGCCGCACCGAGGAAATCAGCGGCCTCGCCCAGGAACTGCAGGCCGAGATGGGTGATTCGAACGCCGTCGACTTCGGTGTTCTGGCGACCACGCCGGGCCTGGAAGAAGCGCCCGTGGTCAAGCTGCTGCAGACCGTATTCGAGGACGCGACCCAGGCACGGGCTTCCGACATTCACATCGAACCGCAGGAGCGCCGTCTGCAGATCCGCTTTCGCATTGACGGTGTACTGCACCTGCAGACCGAGGCCGACAGCAAAATCGCCTCGGCTGTGGTGCTGCGCCTGAAACTGATGTCCGGCCTCGATATTGCCGAAAAGCGCATGCCGCAGGACGGCCGTTTCAACGTCAAGGTGCGTGGTGCGGCGATCGATGTGCGGATATCGACCATGCCCACCCAGTATGGCGAATCGATCGTGATGCGCCTGCTCAACCAGGGCGGCGGGCTGCTCGGCCTCGACAGCATCGGCATGCCGGCGCAGATGCTCGACAAGGTGCGCGAGGTGATCCAGCGGCCAAGCGGCATGGTTCTGGTCACCGGCCCTACCGGCAGTGGCAAGACCACCACGCTCTATGCCGCGCTGAACGAATTGAATACCACCGAACGCAAAATCATCACCGTCGAGGATCCTGTCGAATACCGGTTGCCCGGCATCAACCAGGTGCAGGTCAACGACAAGATCGAGCTCACTTTTGACCGCGTGCTGCGTTCCGCCCTGCGCCAGGATCCGGATGTGGTGCTGGTCGGCGAGATGCGCGACGAGCAAACGGTGGAGACCGGCCTGCGCGCCGCGATGACCGGCCACATGGTGTTCTCGACGCTGCACACCAACGATGCGGTGAGCACGCCGGTGCGCCTGCTCGACATGGGCGCGCCGCGTTACATGGTTGCGCTGTCGCTGCAACTGGTGATCGCGCAGCGCCTGGTGCGGGTGGTCTGCGACAACTGTGCCGAAGAATATGTGCCGCTGCCGGGCGAGCATGAATGGCTGAAAAGCGAACTGGGCGATGCCGTTGACAGCCACCGCTACCGGCACGGCCGCGGCTGTTCCTATTGCAACAACACCGGTTTTGTCGGACGCACCGGTGTTTATGAAATGCTCGAAATGACGCGGCCGGTGGTCGAGGCTGCAAACCGGGATGATCTGGGCCGGCTGATGAAGGTCGCGCGCGAACAGATCGGACGCGCCACGCTGCGCCACCATGCCGCCGGACTCGCGGCGTCCGGGCGCACTTCGCCGGACGAGGCGATGCGGGTCAGCAGCCAGCTCGAATGACCGGCGATATCCAGGGCTGAGCG
>JAIENU010000219.1 GCA_019751125.1 Burkholderiales bacterium
CCGTTTCCGCCTTCCACGGATGCGATACCCGATACCCGGTCGGTAATCGTTTGATTTTCGGCCGGGTTCGCTCAATCATCCGCCTTGCTCCGCATCCTAGGGCATTGCGGATGATTATTTCCAACACCTACTTAATGTAACAATTCCTCAAGAATCGCGACGATGCGCCTACTGCTGGCTGAAGATGATGGATGATTGGCAAGAGCATCCGCGAGGGTTTGCGCCGCTGCCGTAGGCATCGGAAATCGCCAGTAGATCGCAGCTGAATTGATCGCGCGATGTATGGTCGCGATCAATTCGGCATCGTCGGGTACGCCATAGCCGATCAGCATGCCCGTGCAGCCCAAGCCCGGCGCCAGCACTTCAGGACCTTGGCGGTCCAATTGGCGTTTATGCATCAGCATCATCTTCTGCCTGCCCGTAAAAAAGGCGACGCGCATAAAGCGCATCGCCTTCGGATACAGCCCCTGCGGTCTTACTTGGCGTAGCTGACGGTCAGGTCGCCGACACCGTCGACATGGCCTTCGAGCTTGTCGCCCGGCTTGATCGGACCGACACCGGCCGGCGTGCCCGACATGATGATGTCGCCGGGACGCAGCGTGATCAGCTTCGACAGATAGGAAATGGTTTCCGGCACGTTCCAGATCAGCTCGGAAAGATCACCCTTCTGCTTCACTTCACCGTTGACCTTGAGCCAGATCGCGCCTTTCGCGGGATGGCCGACCATCGCCACGGTTTTCAGCGCGGTGCAGGGCGCGGAATTGTCGAAGGCCTTGCCCATTTCCCAGGGGCGGCCCATTTTCTTGGCTTCGCCCTGCAGGTCGCGGCGGGTCATGTCGAGACCGACGCCATAGCCGAACACGTGGTCGAGCGCTTTTTCCACCGGGATGTTGGCGCCGCCCTTGCCGATGGCGACGATCATTTCGATCTCGTGGTGCACATCCTTGGTCATCTGCGGATAGGGAATCGTCGCGTTGTTCTGCACGATCGCATCCGCGGGCTTCATGAAGAAAAACGGCGGCTCGCGGTCAGGGTCATGGCCCATCTCGCGTGCATGCTCGGCATAGTTGCGGCCGACGCAATAGATGCGGCCGACGGGAAAGGCCTTGCTGCTTTCGACCACCGGCAGGGTGACGATGCCGGGGAAGTCAATGACGTAACTCATCTTGCTTTCCTTTTATTGTTGCTGTGGGAGTAATGAAAATGCTGTGAAGGACTGCAGCTCAGGCGCGTTTCGCCTCGACGGCGACCCAGAAGCCCTGCGGCATGCGCTGGAACACCACGAGATCAAAACGCTGCAGGAATTTAGGCAACCACCACGACGGCGGCTCCTGAATCAGGTGCGCGTTGCGTCCGTCGGTCAGGAACTTCACCGCCGGACCGGTGTGCACGGTAAAAAATCCGACGCCGTGGGTCACCCGGTGCAGGTCATCGAGCACGTTATCGAGCAAATGCGGCTCAATGTGTTCAAGCACGTCGATGCAAGACACAAAGGGCGCCGGCTCCGGTGTCGCCGCCCATTCCGGCCGCGCCGGATCGTAGTGGCGGATTTTCGGCGGATTGGGCATCAGTGTTTTCAGCGTTTCGCCGAGGCGGCCCTTGCCCGCGCCGTAATCGAGCAGTTCCGGCGCGCCGGTCTGCTTCAGGATGTCGGCCACCACCGGTGCGTACTGCACCGATGCCACACCGTAATTCGGGTTGCGATGCAGCTCTTCCTGCATCTTGCGGTATTCTTCGGAGATCAGCGTGCTCATGGCGGTCAGGGCGCTGGCGCCCCCGGTAAGACCGGGACCCCCGGCCAAAGGAACCCGGAAGTGTAATGAAGCACCGCCTCCAGTTCAAATCCGGGAACGCCTTTCCCATTTCAGCCATTCACGCGGCCCATACCCTGCCGTTTCCCGCCACTTATTCCACCGCTCCCGTTTGGAACCCTCAACAACCCTGGGCGCCCTGTTTCTGGCGAGTTTCCTGGCCGCAACCCTGTTGCCGGGCGGCTCGGAAGCGGCGCTGTTCGGCGCCCTGAAACTGCATCCGGAACTGCTGTGGCCTGCACTGGGCGTGGCCACACTTGGCAATACCCTGGGTGGTCTCAGTTCCTACCTGATCGGCTGGCTGATTCCGCAAAAAGACGGGATCAGGGGCCTCGCCCTGATCCGGCGCTGGGGCAGTCCCGTACTGCTGCTGTCCTGGGTGCCACTGCTCGGTGATCCGTTGTGTGTTGCTGCCGGCTGGCTGCGCCTGAACCCCTGGTGGTCGGCACTGTTCATCGCGTTGGGAAAATTCCTGCGTTACTGGGTCATCGCCGTCGCCACCACCGCCCTCTGAGTCCATAAGCTAAACTGCCGCACTGCACAGCCCTCTTCGCAACTGGCCGTTTACTCTGCACCCCTCACCCCGCACTCATCGCCGCCGTTCATGTCCTCCCGTCTGCGCGAAATCCCTTACAACTACACCTCGTTTTCCGATCGCGAGATCGTGATCCGTCTGCTCGGCGCGCCGCACTGGGACCTGCTCAACGAATTACGCACGCAGCGCCGCACCGGGCGCTCGGCGAAGATGCTCTACGAAGTGCTCGGCGACATGTGGGTGGTGAAGCGCAATCCCTACATCGAGGATGACCTGCTCGGCAACCGCAAGCGCCGCGACGCGCTGGTCGAAGGCATGCGCAACCGCCTTGGTGGCATCGAGGCGCGGCGTGATGGCGGTGACGAACGTGTCGCGCGACTGCTTGCCGCGGCACGTGACGCGGTTGATGCCTTTGCCGCGGGTTTCGAAAAAACGCTGGCACTGCGCCGGCGTGCGCTGGCGCGCCTGACCCGCGCCACCCGCCGCGACAACATCCAGTTCGACGGCCTGGCGCGGGTTTCCCACGTCACCGACGCCACCGACTGGCGTGTTGAATACCCCTTTGTCGTGATCAACCCCGACAGCGAAGATGAAGTCATCGACGTCGTCGCCGCCTGCATCGAACTCGGGCTGACCATCATCCCGCGCGGCGGCGGCACCGGCTACACCGGCGGTGCGATTCCGCTGACGCCGCATTCCGCGGTGATCAACACCGAAAAACTCGACGCAATGGAGCGGATCGAGGCTGCCAGGTTACCGGGCGTGGAAAAAACGGTGTCGCTGCTGCGCTGTGGCGCCGGCGTGGTCACCCGCCGTGCGATGGAAGCGGCGGAACATGCCGGTCTGGTGTTTGCCTGTGACCCGACCTCGGCCGACGCCTCCTGCATCGGCGGCAACGTTGCGATGAATGCCGGCGGCAAAAAGGCGGTACTGTGGGGCACCGCGCTCGACAATCTGGCGTCCTGGAAAATGGTCACACCCGACGCGCGCTGGATGCTCATCGAACGCCTCGACCACAACCTCGGCAAAATCCACGATCTCGCGGTCGCCCGTTTTCGCGTCACGCGCTACGCCCGTGACGGCAAAACGCCCGACGGCACAGCCGAAATCCTCGAAATCCCCGGCACCACCTTCCGCAAGCGCGGTCTGGGCAAGGACGTCACCGACAAGGTGCTCGGCGGCCTGCCCGGCGTGCAGAAGGAAGGCTGCGACGGCATCATCACCCAGGCCACCTTCGTGCTGCACCGCATGCCGCCGGCAATCCGCACCGTCTGCCTGGAATTTTTCGGTACCGTGCGCGACGCGGTGCCCTCGATCGTCGAGATCAAGCGTTACCTCGACGGCCATCCCGAGGCCATCCTCGCCGGCCTCGAGCACCTTGATGCGCGTTATGTGAAGGCGGTGGGTTACGCCACCAAATCACGCCGCGCCGGCCGCCCGGTGATGGTTCTCGTCGGCGACATCGTCGGCGAGAACGAAGACGCGGTGGCTGCCGCGGCATCACAGGTGATCCGCATCGCCAATGCGCGCGGCGCCGAAGGCTTTGTTGCGGTGTCAGCCGAGGCGCGCAAGACCTTCTGGCTCGACCGCGCACGCACCGCGGCGATTGCCCGCCACACCAACGCCTTCAAGATCAACGAGGACGTGGTGATCCCGCTGGAACGCCTCGGCGATTATTCCGACGGCATTGAACGCATCAACATCGAACTGTCGATCCGCAACAAGCTGCGCATCCTCGAAGCCGTCGATGCCGTACTCGCCGGCGAACTGCCGGTGGCGGCCCCTGAACCCGGCGTATCGGTTGCGGAAGTGCTCGGGGATCGCGTCGAACGCGCGCGTGCGCTGCTCACCGCCACGCAGGCCCGCTGGCAATGGCTGCTCGACCGCCTCGATACCGCCGTGCCGGCACTGGCCGCTGACGGCCATTGCCCGGTGCCCACGGAAGCGCTGGCCCGCCACGCCCGGGGCCTGCTGTTCCACGCGCTGCAGGACCACAGCCTGCGCGTGTCCTGGAAACAGGAAGTGCGCGCCTATCTCGCCGATCTTTTCGGCGGCAGGCCCTTCATCAAGGTGCTGGAAGCCATCGATGCCGCGCACCGCCAGGCGCTGCGCGGCCGTGTCTTCGTCGCGCTGCACATGCATGCCGGCGACGGCAATGTGCACACCAACATCCCCGTCAATTCCGACAACTACGCGATGCTGCAGGAGGCGGCCGAAGCGGTGGCGCGCATTATGCGGCTGGCCGAGTCGCTGGACGGTGTGATTTCCGGCGAACACGGCATCGGCATCACCAAGCTCGAATTCCTGCCGCAGGAACGGATCGCCGCCTTCCAGGATTACAAAATGCGGGTCGATCCCGAAGGCCGCTTCAACAAGGGCAAGCTGCTGCCCGGCGCCGACCTCGGCAACGCCTACACACCGAGCTTTTCGCTGCTCGGCGCCGAAAGCCTGATCCTCGAGCATTCCGATGCCGGCGCGATTGCCGATTCGGTGAAGGACTGCCTGCGCTGCGGCAAATGCAAGCCGGTGTGCGCCACCCACGTGCCGCGCGCCAACCTGCTCTACAGCCCGCGCAACAAGATTCTTGCAACGAGCCTGCTGATCGAAGCCTTTCTCTACGAGGAACAGACGCGGCGCGGCATTTCGCTCGAGCACTTCGATGAATTCGGCGATATCGCCGACCATTGCACGGTCTGCCACAAATGCGCGAATCCCTGCCCGGTGGACATCGATTTCGGCGATGTATCGATCGCGATGCGCAATTTCCTGCGCCAGCACGGAAAAAAACGCTTCAACGCCGGCGCAAAAGCCTCGATGTTCTTTCTCAACACCACCGACCCGCGCACCATCAATCTCACGCGCAAGCTGATGATCGACTGGGGCTTCAAGGCACAGCGGGTCGCGCATAACGCGGCGAAGGCGCTGGGCCTTGCCGGGCAGCAGACACGCCACCCGCCAGCCACCACCGGCAAGCCCCAGCTGCGCACGCAGGTGATCCACTTCATCAACAAGCCGATGCCGGGCAAGCTGCCGAAAAAGGCGTCACGCGCGCTGCTCGACATCGAAGATCCGCGCATCGTGCCGGTGATCCGCGACGCGGCGAAGGTGACCGAGGATTCCGACGCCGTGTTTTATTTCCCGGGCTGCGGCTCCGAACGCCTGTTCAGCCAGGTCGGCCTCGCCACCCAGGCCATGCTGTTTGACCTCGGCGTACAGACCGTGCTGCCGCCGGGTTATCTGTGCTGCGGCTATCCGCAGACAGCCGCCGGCGAGGAGGAGAAGGGGCAGGCGATCACCACCGCCAACCGCGTGCTGTTCCACCGCGTCGCGCACACACTGAACTACCTCGACATCAAGACCGTCATCGTGTCCTGCGGGACCTGCATGGACCAGCTGCAGAAATACGAATTCGACAGGATTTTTCCCGGCTGCCGCCTGCTCGACATCCACGAATACCTGCTCGAGCGCGGCGTCAGACTCGACGGTGTCACCGGCACCCGTTACATGTATCACGACCCCTGCCACACGCCGATGAAGACCCATGCGCCGCTGAAGGTGGTCAACACGTTGATGGCCACGCCCGTGGCGCTGAACGAACGCTGCTGCGGCGAATCCGGAACGCTGGCGGTGACCCGCCCCGACATCTCGACCCAGGTTCGCTTCCGCAAAGAAGAGGAAATGCGCCGTGGCGCCGACCAGTTGCGCGCCGACGGTGGGATGTCGATGAAAGACATGCCGGTCAAAGTGCTGACCTCCTGCCCGTCCTGCCTGCAGGGCCTGTCGCGCTTTTCCGCCGACGCCGGCATCGAGGCCGACTACATCGTCGTCGAGATGGCAAAACACCTGCTCGGCAAGGACTGGATGGAAAACTACGTCGCCAGCGCCAATCGCGGCGGCATCGAGCGCGTGCTGCTGTGAAAAATCGCTTTGATGCGTGTGACGCCGTTCACGCGCCAAAACAGGCAGGTTGTCGTGGAACAGCGACATGTGACATATTCACTTGTCGCCCCCCATTCACCAACAGAAACTGCGCTCCCGAACCCAGCAAGGGCGCGCCATGGCTACCGTCTTGAGTGCAAAACAAGGTCTGTTGAAAATCGCCGATGTAGCCGCAACGCGCGCCTACATTACGCAACTTGCCGCAGCACAGCCGGCGCAACGCCAGGCCCTGCTGCTGACCCAGATGCAGCTGCTCGCCGAAACCGGGACACCTGGGGCCACGCGCCTGAAGGTACTCGAGCTTTTGCGCCCAACCACCCTGGAAACCCAGCATGTGCGCAGCCGTGACTACTGGGACCAGCCGGTTCCGTTCGACGACGACACCCGTGAAATCTTCCATCGCAGCATTGCCGTGTGGCAGACACTCGCCGATGCCTACGAATCGCTGATCGCCGACATCGCCAATTCGGACGAAGTCGCGGCCCATGCCGCGCTGATCTGTTACCGCGCGATCCGCTACACCGGTTTTGTGATGACCGCATACAACCGTGCCTACCACAGCTTCCCCGGCACGCTGTGGGAACAGATGCACCGGCTTTACGCCTTCGCCGAAAGCGCCGGCGTCACCGACACCCCGGTCAGCGAAGGGGATGTCAGCAAAAGCACCATCAACCTGACCTATCTGCAGACCTTGCTCACCCAGCGCGCAAATCCTGAATCTCTGACCCTGCTGCAGATGAACACCATGGGCCGGGCACTCGCGCAATGGCTGGGGCTGTGCCGGATTTCGGCAACGGCCGGGGCCGCCAGTCCCGACCTTGCACTTGGCGTGGACCTCGGCTCGGCGGAAGGCGCACGGCGCGTCAAGCACCTCAAGGGCGTCAATCTTCGCTACCTTGACCTTGAGGGCCTCGGTGACAAGCTGCGCGAAACCGCAGTGGCCTTGAAAACTCACAGCCCCGACAAGCTGGGCCTGGGCAGCATCCCGCGCGAAGCCTGCGAAACGCTGATGATGAACCTGTATGCGCACTGGCTGGCACCGGGCACCGGACGCAAGGACGAGCGCAAACCGGTGTCCTTCAACGTCAAGGTGTCGCCAACGCTGGCCTCGATCCATTTTGCGATCAGCGGCAAGCCTTTCGCTCCCCCGGATGCCGGCCTCAATTCACGGGCCCGTTTTGAACTGGGCGGTTTCGAACGCGTCGATGGCCCGACAGCGGAAGATCAGTCGGCCGCGCGTGACCAGGAAGTGTGGACGGTGGCCAACCAGAGTGTCTCCGGGGTGCTCGGCATGTGTCGCAAGCCCACACAGGCGACACGACTCACCCACAACCAGCTGCTCGGCCTGATCGCCCCCAACGGCAACAGCTACCTCGGTTTCGTGCAGCGGCTTAACGTCGATACCCAGGGCATGACCTGGGTGGGGTTACGCCTGATCCGCTGCAAGGCACAGGCGGTGGCAGCTCGCATCGCCGATCCTCAGATCCGCTACGACCGCGCCTTGCTGCTCGCCGGCAGCAATGGCAGCGAGCCACCAACCATCGTGGTCCAGGCCGACACCTACAGTCCGGGCCGCCTGCTTGACCTGAACGACGGATCGCAGCGCCAGATCCGCCTGACAGCACTGCTCGACAGTGGCTCCAACTTCGAGCGCGCCACCTACAGCGCCGCCTGACGGCGCGGCGCTGTTCTCGCCGGATTACAGCAGCGCAAGCCGGCGCTTTCGCGACGCCGCAGTAGCAGCCGGTGCGGTCCTTGCCGAACTGCCCCTTGCAGCCCGTGGCCCTGCGGATGAACCACTGGGCATCGACATCGCATGGCTGGGACCTCGACCTGCGACGCGCGTGCTGCTGCACATCAGCGGCGTGCACGGCGTCGAGGCCTACGCCGGATCGGCCACCCAGCTCGCGCTGCTCGCCGCGCCGCCACCGTTGAATGCAGGCACCGCGCTGGTGCTGGTGCACGTGCTCAATCCCTGGGGCATGGCCTGGCTGCGCCGCTGCAACGAAGCGAATGTCGACCTCAACCGCAATTTTCTCGACGACAACGCCACGTGGTCAGGATGTCCACCGCTGTACCGTTGCATCGAAACCCTGCTCAATCCGCCGTCACCACCGGCACGGGACGGTTTCGTGCTGCGCCTCGGATTGCGCGGCCTGCGCCACGGCGTTGCCGCATTGCGCCAGGCCATCGCCCACGGCCAGTACCGCTATCCGCAGGGCCTGTTTTACGGCGGCGACCAATTGCAACCGGGGCCGCGGCTGCTGATGGCCTGGCTGCGCGATCACCTCGCGGCGACCAACACCCTGTTCGTCATCGACATGCATACCGGGCTGGGCCCGCAAGGTGCGAGCACGCTGATTACCGAAGCCCACGTTGGTTGCGGTCCGGCATCAGCATCACTGTCACAACGCCTCGGCCTGCCGGTGCTCGGCGACCCCGCAGCACCCGAGGCCTACGCGGTACGCGGCAGCCTCGGCGCGGCACTGCCCAGGCTGCTGCCAAACCTGGGCCTCGACTTTGTGCTGCAGGAAATCGGTACCGCGACGCCACTGCGGGTGCTGCATGCACTGCGCGAAGAGAACCGCTGGCACCACCATGGTGGCGGCGGCATCGACCACCCGAGCAAACAGGCGCTGCTCGCCGCACTGTGCCCGGCTGATGCCGAATGGCGCCGGGCCGCGGTGCGCCAGGGCTGCGAGCTGGCACATCGCGCAGCAGCCGCACTGCAAAGCCCTTAGCCCGGCGCCATGAATGACGCGGGCTCTTATAATGCCCGCGCATGCAACACTTCTTCCGCAGCCGTATCCCGCAGCAGTGAGCGACCTCGCAACCGCCCAGGCCCTGTTCACCAGCGCCGTGCAGGCGCACGAGCGCGGTGATCTTGCCGCGGCGGAACGTGGCTATCGTGCAGCCCTGCGGCACGCACCAGACCGGCCGAGCATCGTCGCCAATCTCGCCACCGTGCTGTTCCAGCTCGGACAGTTCGCCGCCTCCCGCGAGCTCTGCCTCGACGTGCTGGAGCGCCAGCCCGGCGCAGCGGCACTGTGGGTGCGCCTGGGCAATGCCCAGTCCCGGCTGCAACAGGCCGAGGAAGCCCTGCAAAGTTATCAGCGCGCGCTGGCCATCGACAGTGATGATGTCGAGGCACTGACCAATACCGCGCATCTGCTCGAGGCCGAAGGCCGCATGGCCGAGGCCCTCACCCACCTCGACCGCGTGCTCGCGATCACACCCGATCACGCCGAAGCCCGCAACAACCGCGGCAACGTGCTCGCCGACCTCGACCGTTTCGACGAAGCTCTTGCCGATTACCGCCGCGCACAGACCACAGCACCGCAAGCCGCACTCGCCTGCTGGAACGAAGCGCTGTGCCGCCTTCACACCGGTGACTTCGCCGGCGGCTGGCCGTTGTATCACCACGGCTGGGCTGCGGGCCAGCGCGGACAGGCGCCCGCTTTCACGCAAAAACCATGGGACGGATCAGAGCACGCGGATACGCTGCTGGTCTGGGGTGAACAGGGCATCGGTGACCAGATCCTGTTCAGCACTCTGCTTGATGACCTGGGCAACCGTGTCAGGCAACTGGTGGTGGCCCTCGATGCGCGGCTGCTGCCCTTGTATCGACGTTCTTTTCCAAGCATGCAATTCATCAGCCTGCGTGACGCGCCGGGTTTTGCCGGGGCCAGCCACCACATCGCGATCGGCGACCTTGGCCGCCAGTTGCGCAACGACGCTGGCGCCTTCCATCCACAGTCCGGCGGTTTCCTGCGTGCCGATGCCGCACGCACAGCGGCACTGCGCGGCAGTCTCGGTGGCGGCCAGCTGCGCCTGTGCGGACTGTCATGGTCGAGCAGCAATCCGCGGCTGGGCCGCTTCAAGAGCCTCGGTGATGCCGACCTTTCGGCGCTGGCCGCGCTGCCCGGCGTGCGCTGGGTCGACCTGCAGTACGGCAACACGCATGATGAACGTCAGCAGATGCGTGAACGCTGGGGCCTCGATCTCGTGCATGTCGATGCCATCGACAATTTCCGCGATACCGACGGTTTCGCCGCGCTGGTCGCGGCCTGCGACCAGGTGGTTTCAGTGAGCAACACCACCGTGCATGTGGCCGGCGCACTAGGCGTCCCGGTGCAGGTGATGCTGCCACGTACTGCGGGCCGCATCTGGTACTGGCACCATGGCCGCAGCGACAGCCCCTGGTACGCCAGCGTCCGCCTGCTGCGCCAGCAGACCCTCGGCGACTGGCGGCCGGTGATTGAGGCGGTGGCCGCCGAATTGAGCAAAACCTTGGACAGGATGGAAGCGAAATGACTGCGGATTGTGAACTGTGCCGGCAGCCTGGCGGCACCCTGATCTGGCGCGACGACCGCTGCCGTGTTGTCGCGGTCGAAGAACCTGGCTACCCCGGTTTTTGCCGCGTGATCTGGAACGAACACGTCGCCGAGATGAGTGACCTTGCCGCCGAGGACCGCGTGCATTGCATGGCGGTGGTCAACGCCGTCGAGCTGGCGCTGCGCGAAACCCTGCAACCGGCCAAGATCAACCTCGCCAGCCTCGGCAACATGGTGGCCCATCTGCACTGGCATGTGATTCCGCGCTTTCGCGACGATCCGCAGTTTCCGCAACCGCTTTGGGGACCACGCCAGCGCGAGGGGGCTGCCACACGCGCCGGCAGCGATGCCGTGGCGCAGGCCGTGCTGCGCCAGTTGCAGAAACCGTGAGCGACCTCGCCCGCGCCCAGGAACTGTTCTTTGCTGCACTGGATGCGCAGAATGCCGGCCGCCTCGCCGAAGCCGGGCAGTTGTATCGCGAGGCACTGGTCCACGCGCCGGAACGGCCCAGCCTGCTCAACAACCTGGCCGGCGTGCTGCGCGAACAGCAAAGGCTTGATGAAGCACTGACCGTCTGCGCAACCCTGCTGCAGGTCGCACCCGAGGATGCACAGGCGTGGACCACCCGTGCCGGTGTGCATGCTGCCGCCGGCAACCATGAAGCCGCAGCCGCCGACCTCGGGCAGGCGCTGCGCTTCGATCCGGACAATGCCGCGCTGAATCTGCTGTACGGCACGACATTGCTGGATGCCGGTCAGCCGGAACAGGCCATCAGCAGCCTGCGCAAAGCAGTGGCTGCGCTGCCCGGTGATGTCCATGCCCTGTGCCAGCTCGCCAATGCACTGCTGCGCAGCTTCCGGCCCGAGGAGGCCATCCACTGCTGCGATCAGGCGCTGGCCATCAACAACAAGCACGCCGATGCCTGGCTCAACCGCGCCAACGCAAAACTGCAGCTGGCGCGCTACGACGAGGCGCTGCAGGACTATGCGCAGGCACAGCGCCTGGCGCCGCACAGCCCGCGTGCCTTCTGGAACGAAGCACTGTGCCGGCTTCTACTCGGCGATTTCGAACGCGGCTGGAAACTCTATGCCCACGGCTGGGCCACCGGCCAGCGCGGCGCGCAGCGACCGCAGTTCGCGGCGCCGGCCTGGGATGGACGCGACGTCGACGGCGACCTGCTGGTCTGGGGCGAACAAGGCATCGGTGACCAGATACTGTTCTGCAGCATGCTCCAGGAACTGCAGCCACGGGTGCGGCAACTGATCGTCGCCACCGCACCGCGCCTGCTGCCGCTGCTGCAGCGTTCACTGCCCGGCGTGCGGCTGATTTCCGGCGAGGCCGTCGATGCGCGGCTGCCGGTGGCGGCGCAGGCGGCAATGGGTGATCTCGGCGGCTTCCTGCGCAACAGCAGTGATCATTTCCCGGTACAGCGCCGGGCTTATCTGCGCGCTGATGCCGCGCGTGCCGCTGCATTGCGGGCGCGGCTGCTGAATTCCGGAAAACCGCCGGGGAAAACCTTGCTGGTCGGGCTGTCCTGGCGCAGCCGCAACGATCACTACGGCGCGCTGAAAAGCCTCGCCCTCGAACAACTCGCGCCGCTGCTGGCCTTGCCCGGTGTGCTGGGTGTCGATCTGCAGTACGGCGACACTGCCGCCGAACGCGAGTCCTTGCGCAACAAGCAGGGCATCGAAGTCGCACACTGCGATGACGTCGACAACTACCATGACCTCGACGGCCTTGCCGCACTGATCGAAGCCTGCGATGTGGTGGTGTCGGTCAGCAACACCACGGTGCATCTCGCCGGAGCGCTGGGTAAACCAGCGCTGGTGCTGCTGCCTTATGCGCTGGGCCGGATTTGGTACTGGGGAGAGAGAAGCGGGGGAGAAAAAAACGGGGGGGAGAAAAGCGGGCAGCAGCAGGACGAACGCAGTCTGTGGTACCCGAACTGCCGCCTGTTGCGCCAGGCAGCGCCCGGCGACTGGTCACCGCTGGTTACCCGGGCGACCGCAGAGGTTCAAAAAATAATCAATAAAAACAATGGCTTATGATGCAGTCTTTAGCGTTGCCGCGGTATCAGCGGCAATCCGCGACTCGGGAAACACCACGCTGAAGGTACTGCCCTGGCCGGGCTCGCTGCTGATCTCGAGCTTCGCCGCATGGCGGTTGACGACATGTTTGACGATGGCGAGTCCGAGCCCGGTGCCGCCGGTTTCGCGCGAGCGGCCGCGATCAACGCGATAAAAGCGTTCGGTCAATCGCGGCAGATGCTGCGGCTCAATGCCGATGCCGGAGTCCTTCACTGAAAACACCGCGCCGCCGTCGGCCGTCGATTTCCAGCTGAGGCGCACCTCGCCTTGTTCCGGTGTGTAGCGGATCGCGTTGCTGACCAGATTGCCGAAGGCGCTGCGCAATTCATCTTCGGCGCCGATGATCCACGCCGTGCTTTCCAGCAGCAGGGTCACCTTGTGGCGACCCGCGGACAGCGCCAGCGCATCGTGGTACAGGCCGCGCGCGACATCTGGCACGTTGACCGGCTCTTCGCGGCCCGGATTGGCATCCGACTCCAGCCGCGACAGTGTGAGCAGATCCTCGACCAGCATCTGCATGCGCTTTGCCTGATCGCTCATCAGCGGCAGCGAGCGGCGGATCAGTGCCGGATCCGGCGTCTCGATGTCGGACAGGGTTTCGAGAAAGCCGCCGATCACGGTCAGCGGCGTGCGCAGCTCATGCGACACGTTGGCGACAAAATCGCGGCGCATGGTTTCCACCCGCTCGCGGTCGGTGACATCACGGCTGATGATCAGCTTGCGGTTTTCCTCATAGGGCACGATCAGCACCGACAGCACCAGCTCGCCATGCGGGCTGCGCAGCGTCAGCGGTTCGGAATATCCGCCGAGCAGCACTTCGGCGAACTGCGGCTGGCGCACCAGATAGGTGATCTGCTGGCCGGCGTCGCGCTTGGCGTCAAGGCCGAAATGCTGCTGCGCCCGCGCGTTGCACCACTCGATGCAGTTCTCGCGATCAAGCACCACCAGCCCGTCGGGCATCGCCATGCCGGCGCGGCGGAATTCGTGCAGCGTAGCGGTCAGCCGCGACGCGCTGCGCCGCTGACGGCGCAGCAGGTGATAAAAATCAGCGAACACATCCTCCCAGATGCCGCTGCCCGGCGGCAGTGCCTCGGGACGGGGATCGGCGATCCAGCGCGACAGCCGCGCGAGATGGCGCACATGCTGGATCAACATCCACAGCAGGATCACGCAGACTGCGATCAACGCCGTCTGCGCGCCGGAAAGCAGCCAGGCTACACCGCCGAACACGGCGATCAGGAAGAGGCGCAGCAGCAGCCAGCGCCAGACCGGATTCATGGCTGCGCCTGCGCGTGATTCATCGTTCAGCCGGCCGAGGCCGAAAAGCGGTAACCGGAACTGCGCACCGTCTGCACCAGGTTATCGTGGCCGGTCGGCTCCAGCGCCTTGCGCAATCGTCGGATATGCACGTCCACCGTGCGCTCCTCGACAAACACATGGTCTCCCCATACCTGGTCGAGCAGCTGCACGCGGGTGTAGACGCGCTCGGGATGGGTCATGAAAAAGTGCAGCAGGCGGAATTCCGTGGGCCCCAGTGCCAGCGGTGCGCCGTTGCCGATGACGCGGTGACTGGCCGGATCGAGCTGCAGGCCGCCGACCTCGACCAGGTCATCCGTGGCCTGCGGTGAACGCCGGCGCAACACTGCCTTGACCCGTGCATTCAGCTCGCGCGGCGAAAAAGGCTTGGTGATGTAATCGTCGGCGCCGGTTTCAAGGCCGGCGAGCTTGTCCTGTTCATCGGCTCGCGCGGTGAGCATGATCAGCGGCACGTCATGGGTGCGCTTGTCGCCGCGCAGCCGGCGCGCGAACTCGACACCGTTGATGCCGGGCAGCATCCAGTCGAGCACGATCAGGTCGGGCAATTCATCACGCACCATCTGCAGCGCCTGCTCGGCGGATTCCGCGCGCAGCGCGCGATGTCCGGCGAGTTCGAGATTGCAGGCCACCAGCTCCTGGATCGCCGGCTCGTCCTCGACCACCAGTATCGTTGCTGCCATGTCTTGCTCCACGGGCTTAGTTGCGACCCCCGGATATTATGAACCGGATGTTACAGGCGCATGACAGCCGCAAGAACCGATGGCGTAAGTCATTGTCCGGAAAACGGTTTTCGGCAAATTCGCCAGTCGGTTATGATGCGCGCTCCGGATTCACCGGATTGCCCACGGATACACCGCATCACAACCATGGCCGGCCTCGACAAAAACATCCCGTTGCCCACCGAAATCACCCTGCACCAGGCGTCCAAAGTGCTGGAGGTGTCCTTCGCCGATGGCAAGACTTTCAAGCTGCCCTGCGAATTCCTGCGCGTCCACTCACCCTCGGCCGAAGTGCGCGGCCACGGCCCCGGCCAGGAAACCCTGCAGACCGGCAAGAAGGATGTCGGCATCCTCGCCGTCGAGCCCGTCGGCCAGTACGCGGTGCAGTTCAAGTTCTCCGACGGCCACGACACCGGCATCTATTCCTGGGACCTGCTCTACGACTACGGCCTCAAGCAGGAGGCGATGTGGCGCGACTATCTGCAGCGCCTCGAAAAAGCCGGCGCCAGCCGCGACGCCTGACTCAGCACAGCCATCCGCATCACGTCCACTTCATCGCCGTCATGAGTAAAACCACCGATTTCGGTTTCAGCAAGGTCGCCGAGGACGAAAAGGCGCGCAAGGTCGCCGAGGTCTTCGATTCGGTCGCCAGCCGCTACGACCTGATGAACGACCTGATGTCGGCAGGCTTGCACCGGCTGTGGAAACGCTTTGCCGTCGAGCAGAGCCTGGTGCGCCCCGGCGACCGGGTGCTCGATGTCGCCGGCGGCACCGGCGATCTGACGCGGCTGTTTGCCGAACGCACCGGCCCAAGCGGTGAAGTCATCATCACCGACATCAACGGCCCGATGCTGCGCCGTGGCCGCGACCGGCTGATCGACGGTGGCCGGGTGCTGCCCGCGGTGCAGTGCGACGCCGAAAAACTGCCCTTCCCCGACGAACACTTCGACTGTGTCTGCGTCGCCTTCGGCCTGCGCAACATGACCCACAAGGATCGCGCGCTGGCCGAGATGCGCCGTGTCCTGCGCGGCGGCGGCCGGTTGCTGGTGCTCGAGTTCTCGCGGATCTGGCAGCCGCTGGCCCCGCTGTACGATGCCTACTCTTTCCAGGTGCTGCCGCGGCTGGGCAAGCTGATCACCAATGACGCCGACAGCTACCGCTACCTCGCCGAATCGATACGCATGCATCCGGACCAGCAGACGCTGAAAACGATGATGGAAGAGGCCGGCCTGGAACGGGTCGAATACTTCAACCTGGCCGCAGGTGTGGTGGCGCTGCACCGCGGCATCCGTTTTTGAACCGTTTTTTGAACCGGCTTTCGAGTCATTGACGGCATGGCCGGACCGGAACCCGGGCCTATAATCCGTTGTCCATGTATCACCAAAAAATGAGGAGACCTGTATGAAAACCCTGATTTCCGCCATCGCCCTGTTTTTTGGCCTGGCCATGACCGGCCTCGAGGCCGAAGCCGCCAAACGCCTCGGCGGCGGCAAGAACATGGGCAGCCAGCGCAGCATGACCCAACAGCCCAAGCCGCCCGCGCAGCAACAGCAGGCCCAGCAGCAGCAACAGGCCGGCGCCGCACAGCAGCCGGCCGCTGCCGCCCCGCAGGGCAACAAGTGGCTGGGCCCGCTGGCCGGACTGGCCCTGGGCGCAGGCCTGATGGCCCTGTTCATGAACAACGGCATTGCCGGCGCCCTTGCCGGCCTGCTGCTCGCCGCCGCCATCGCCGCAGTGCTGGTGTTTGCCTTCCGCGCACTGCGCGGCCGCAACGCCCAGCAGGCACCGCTGCAGTACGCCGGCCACCAGGGCCAAGCCCCGCAGCCGGACGTCCGTCCCGCCTTCGGTGGCGGTGCTGCCGTCAATTCGGTTGCCGCGACTGCAGGCCGCTGGCCGGCGGATTTCAACGCCCAGGAATTCCTGCGCCATGCCCGCCTCAACTTTGTCCGCCTGCAGGAAGCCAATGACAAGCGCGACCACAACGCGCTGGCCGATTTCCTCAGCGCTGATTTGCTGGCTGAAGTGCAGGCACAGTGGCAAAGCGAAGGTCCGGCCCAGGGCAAGACCGACGTGGTCACGCTGGAATCCGAAGTGCTGGAAGTGGTCAGCGAAGGCCTGCTCTATGTCGCCAGTGTGCGTTTCTCGGGCCTGATCCGCGAGGATGGTGCTGCCGAAGCCCAGCCCTTCGCCGAAATCTGGCACCTCGAGAAGGCGATGCGCGGCAACACCGGCTGGCTGGTTTCGGGCATCCAGCAAGCCTGAACATGATGGATGCGGCGTCTCCGCTCGACCGTTTGGCCGGAGCGCCGCTCAATCACCTGCTGCGCGGCAACGCCTGGGCGCGTGATCTGCTCAAAACGCATGCCGGCAAGGTGGCGCGCTTTGACTGCCTGCCGTTCACGGTCAGCCTGGTCATCCTCGACAGCGGCGAAACCGCAGCCGCTGCCGCCGGCAGCACCCCGGATGTCACCGTCACCCTGACCCCGGGGCTGCTGCTGCGCATCGCCGCCCGTGACCAGAACGTTTGGCGCGATATCCGGGTTGATGGCGATACCGCCCTCGCCGGCGTACTGAACCAGCTGTGGCAGCACCTGCGCTGGGATGCCGAGGAGGATCTGTCGCGGGTGTTCGGCGACATCGCCGCACACCGCATGACACAGTCACTGCGCCTGTTCGAGCAGTGGGCACGCGCTGGCGGCGACAACCTGGCGCGTTCCTTCAGCGAATACTGGACCGAAGAGCGGCCGCTGATTGCCGCCGCCGGTGACCTCAGGGTCTTCGCCTCCGAAGTCGACACCCTGCGCGACGACGTCGCTCGACTGGAAAAACGCATCGAACGGCTGCGCGCCGGCTGATTAGGCCTTCCGCTCCGCCTGATTGGTGCGCCCCGGGCACAACGGCGGCCGCGTAAAATGCCGGGGTGCGTCTCCTCCGCCTGCTGAAAATCCTGCGTGTTGCGCTGCGCTTCGGCCTCGACCAGTTCCTGCTCGGGCATGAGCGCGTGCGCCAGCTGCGCGCGACCGTCAACACCCTGCTGTTCTGGCGCGACCTGTCGCAGCCGCGTGCCGTGCGGCTGCGCCTCGCACTCGAAAACCTCGGCCCGATCTTCGTCAAGTTCGGCCAGGTGCTGTCAACCCGCCGCGACCTGATCCCGCCCGACATCGCCGAAGAGCTGGCGAAGCTGCAGGACCGGGTGCCGCCGTTTCCGGGCAGCGAAGTCGAACGCCTCCTCGCCACGGCCTATGGCAAGCCGTTGCGCGAAGTATTTTCACGCTTCGAGCTCGAGCCGATCGCCAGCGCCTCGGTGGCGCAGGTGCACATCGCACAACTTCCTGATGGCCGCGAGGTCGCGGTGAAAGTGCTGCGCCCCGGCATCGCCGGCATCATCGCCAAGGACGTCGCCCTGCTCGACACTGCGGGCCTGCTGCTCGAATGGCTGTGGTCCGACGGCAGACGGCTGAAGCCGCGCGAAGTGGTCGCCGAGTTCGCACGCCATCTCGAGGACGAGCTCGACCTGATGCGCGAAGCGGCTAACGCCAACCAGCTGCGGCGCAACTTCCAGAATTCGCCGCTGCTCGCGGTGCCGGAGGTGTACTGGGACTGGTGCGCCACCGAGGTCATGGTGATGGAGCGCATGCACGGCACGCCGGTTTCCGAAGTCGACCGGCTGCGCGCACAGGGCATCGACATTCCGAAACTCGCGCGGGCCGGGGTCGAGATCTTTTTCACACAGGTCTTCCGCGACGGTTTTTTCCACGCCGACATGCATCCGGGCAACATCCTGGTTGCCGCCAACGGCCAGTACGTCGCACTCGATTTCGGCATCATGGGTACGCTGACCGAGACCGACAAACATTATCTGGCGCAGAATTTTCTCGCCTTTTTCCGCCGCGACTACCGCCGCGTCGCCGAAGCCCATGTCGAATCGGGCTGGGCGCCACCGGGCACCCGGATCGAGGAATTCGAGACCGCGATCAGGGCCGTCTGCGAACCGATCTTTGACAAGCCGCTGAAGGAGATTTCCTTCGGCAAGGTGCTGCTGCGGTTGTTCCAGACCTCGCGCCGCTTCAACATCGAAATCCAGCCGCAGCTGGTGCTGCTGCAGAAAACGCTGCTCAACATCGAAGGCCTCGGGCGTGACCTCGACCCCGATCTCGACCTGTGGAGCACGGCCAAACCCTTCCTCGAGCGCTGGATGTCGGAACAAGTGGGCTGGCGCGGCCTGCTGCGCCGCCTGGGCCAGGAACTGCCGCTGTGGAGCGAGCTGCTGCCGCAACTGCCGCGGCTGGCGCAGCAATACCTGGCACGCGGCCACGACAGCGGCCTGCGGGCCCAGGCCGAGGAAATCCTGCGCCAGCAGCGCCGCAACGGCTGGCTGCTGGGCGTGATTGCCGCGCTGCTCGCCACGCTGATCACCCTGCAGCTGCTGTCTTAGAGCGCCTAACAGCAAACCCGCGGCTATAATCGCTCGCAAAAAAGGGAGCCTGCAATGCTGTTGTGGTTTGTCATTGCCTACCTGATGGTGTCGGTGGGGATCGGCCTGTGGGCCGCCACCCGTGTCCACAACACCAAGGATTTTGCCGTCGCCGGCCGCTCGCTGCCGCTGCCGGTGGTCACCGCCACGGTGTTCGCCACCTGGTTCGGCGCCGAAGCGGTGTTCGGCGTCTCCGCCCAGTTCGTAAAGGACGGCCTCTCCGGCGTGGTCGCCGACCCCTTCGGCTCCTCGCTGTGCCTGGTCATCGCCGGCTTTTTCTTCGCCAAAAAGCTCTATCCGCTGAACATCCTCACCGTCGGCGACTTCTACCGCATCCGCTACAACCGCACGGTGGAGGTCATCACCTCGCTGTGCATCGTCGGCTCCTACCTCGGCTGGGTGTCGGCACAGATCAAGGCGATGGGCCTGATCTTCAGCGTGATCACCAATGGTGCGGTGAGCCCGGAGCTGGGCATGGTCATCGGCGCCGCGATCGTGCTCACCTACACCACCTTCGGCGGCATGTTCTCGGTGGCCATCCTCGATTTCGTGCAGATGACGGTGAGCATGGGCGGCCTGCTGTTCATCGCGTGGATGGTCAGCG
The DNA here is from genome assembly GCA_019751125.1 of Burkholderiales bacterium. Classification (GTDB taxonomy): domain Bacteria; phylum Pseudomonadota; class Gammaproteobacteria; order Burkholderiales; family SG8-41. The sequence goes on from JAIENU010000219.1 coordinate 19,821, forward strand.
GCATGACCGGCGGCGCCGGTGTGGTGATCGACCACGCGGCACAGGCCGGCAAGTTCGAGTTCTTCCCGCCGCCGGATCCGTGGATGTGGCTGACCTTCCTCGGCGCGCTGTTCACGATGATGCTCGGCTCGCTGCCCCAGCAGGACGTGTTCCAGCGCGTGACCTCGGCGAAGTCGGCAAAGATCGCGATCTGGGGCTCGGTGCTCGGCGCCTCGATCTACTTCTGCTTCACCTTCGTGCCGATGTTCATCGCCTACTCGGCAACGCTGATCGACCCCAAGCTGTTCAGCGAGCTGCTGGAAAAGGATTCGCAGCTGATCCTGCCGACACTGGTGCTGCAGCAGATGCCGCTGCTCGCGCAAATCCTGTTCTTCGGCGCGGTGCTCTCAGCGATCATGAGCTGCTCCTCGGCGACGCTGCTCGCGCCCTCGGTGATGTTCGCGGAGAACATCGTCAAAGGCTATTTCCCGCATCTTTCCGACCGCAAGTTCCTGTGGATCATGCGCATCACCATCGTCTGCTTCGCCTGTGTGGTGCTGATGTTCGCGCTGAATTCCGAGCTGTCGATCTTCCACATGGTCGAGTCGGCGTACAAGATCACGCTCGCCGGCGCCTTTGTGCCGCTGGTGGTCGGCGCCTTCTGGAAACGCGCCACCACGCAGGGCGCGCTGGCGGCGACGCTGGGCGGCCTGCTGTCCTGGGTGCTGGTCGAAGTATTGATCGGCGAAGCGAGCCTGGTGCCGCCGCAGCTGATCGGACTGGCGGTGTCCTTTGCCGGCATGGTCATCGGTTCGCTGCTGCCGCAGCGCTACGGCGCAAAGCACCCCCACGAGCACGCCAGCCCGCATCACGGCTGAGCCGTGGGCACGGCAGCCTCCAGCGTAAAACTCAGCGTAATCCTGCTGGCGCTGCTCGGCGCCAATGTTGCCGTATATGCGCTGACCGGCCGCACCAGCGAAATCCTCGATGCCACGGCGTGGTTGCTGCTGCTCGCCGCCTTTGCCCTCGTCTCATTCGCGCCGGCAGTGGCACAACGCTGGCGCAACACACTCGCGCTGCTGCGCCTCATCGCGGCAGGCGTCGTGCTGTGGGCAGCGCTGCAATTTGTCGCCGAACACGAATGGCTGGACGCGCTGAACGCGTGGTTGTGGATCGCCGTGGTGATCGCGCTGGAAATCGAGCTGCGCGCCGCGGCGTCACGGCGCTGGCCGCGCATCATCGCGCGGCTGCTGCTTGCGGCACTGCTGCTGCCCGCGCTGCTGTGGCTGATGTCGGGCGACTGGTTTGAGGCTTACGACGCGCTGCTCTGGATCAGTGCTTTTGCGCTGGTCGAGCGCGGCTTTGATGCGCCAGCAGATCACACCATGGGTAAATTATAAGTCATTGTTTTTAAACAACTATTTATAAGATTCCCGGAACGCCGCAACAAACCGCTCGAGCTCAGCAGCCGGCAGCAGATTGATCCCGGCCGCGGCTTCACGCCCGCCGCCGCCGAAGGCGGTGCACAGCACCTCGGCGCCGCGGGGTTGGGCGCGCGGCGCACGCACGCTGACGGCATACCCGTCGCTGCGGGTGACCAGCACGGCGTGGGCGCGTGCCGGTGCGGCCTGTGCCAGACGGTTGCCGAACACGCCGTTGACGCGCCGGCTCCAGGACGCATCCGGCAGCACAAACACCGCGGCATGTTCATCGGCATGCAGCGGCTTTACATCCTCGGCGCGCCCCAGATCCTCGGCACCGGCCTGCTTCAGCACCTCGAACACCGGCTCGTCAAAAATGAAATGGCGCGGATCGCGGTACGGCGCCAGCGTCCGGTACAGATCAGCGGGGTGGTAATGCAGATCGTCCACGGTCTCGCCGTAGGCGTTGTAGTTGAGCGCCTCGCCCAGTTCATGCAGGCGCGCCAGCTCGGTGTGGTCGAGCTGCAGCGGCTGCGCGGCACGGATTGCCGATTCCACCAGGTTGTCACCGAAGGCCGCGACCACCGCCCACAGCCGGAACTGGCCGGAGAGGTGGCGATCAACAATCAGGCTGGTACAGACATCGTGCGCGGTGTCGATATGGCCATGAAAGCCCGGGTGCTGCGGCAGCTCGCCCGCGACATGATGATCGAAGTAATCGACCTCGGCGCCTGCGGCAAGCGCACGCGCCACCGCACGCGCATTGCTGCGCAGTGAAACATCCAGTACGGTCAGGCGGTCACCGGAGCGCGCCCCGGCCCGCTCCACCAGCAGGGTGTCGCGTTTGACGCCGGTGACCAGTTCGGCCTCGCGCGGCTCGGCCAGCCGCAGTTGGTGCAGCGCGCAGATGCCATCGGCGTCGCCATTGAAGATATCGTAGAATTTCATCGATGAAGAATCGCGTATGAATCACATGCAGCAGGACTTTAGTTCGCGCGGTTACCGCGTCGCGGCAATGGCGGCGCTAGCTTACAGTCTGGTCATCGTCTATGCCAGCCTGCAGCCCTTCAGCGGCTGGCGCGGCACCGCGCTTTATCCCGGCGTATTCCTGTTCGCGCCGTGGCCGCGCTGGATCACCCTCGAAGACATCGGTTTCAACTTTGCCGCCTACCTGCCGCTCGGCTTCCTGCTGATGCTGGCGCTGCGCGCGCGCTGCTCGCCGCGCGTCGCGGTCATCCTTGCCACGCTGCTCGGGGCGCTGCTGAGTTTGCTGATGGAGACCGCGCAGCAGTACCTGCCGGCGCGTATCACCTCGAATCTGGATCTGCTGGTCAATACCTGCGGCGCCGCCGCCGGTGCGCTGGTGGCGCCATTGTTTGCGCCTGACCGGCATCTGGGCGAGCGGCTGGCGCAACTGCGCGCGCGAAACTTCGTTGACGGCTCGCGCGGCGACGCGGTGCTGGTGCTGATCGTGCTGTGGCTGCTCACCCAGCTGCACGCGGCCCCGCTGATCATGGGCAATGGCGACCTGCGCGAAACCCTGGACCTCGCCGGCGGCTATCTGCGCTACGCGCCCGAGTCCTACCGTTATGCCGAAGCTGCGGTGGTAATGCTCAATGTCGCCGGCGCGGTGCTGCTGCTGTCCTGCGCGGCACGCGCCATCGACGGCAGTTTCTGGCGCTCGGCAGCACTCATGCTGCTGCTCGCCGCAGTGCTCAAGACCATCGTCGCCACTTTCATCCTGCGCGCCGCCACACCCTGGCTGTGGCTGACCCCGGGCCTGCTCACCGGACTCGCCGCAGCACTGGTGCTACTGCTGGTGCTGCTGCGCCTGCCGCCGCGGGCACGGATCGCTGCGGCACTGCTGCTGATCGGCGCTGCGGTGCTGCTGGTCAACGGCCTGCCGGTGAATCCCTACCGCGCACTGCCGCTGCACCTGCTGCCAGGCAGCGCCGGCCATGTGCTGAGTTTTGCCAACATCGCGAGCGCGTTGTCGGAACTGTGGCCCTTCCTCGCGCTCGCCCTGCTGCTGATCCTGCTGCCGGGCCGTCCGCCGGCAGACCAGCGTTGACCGGAGCCCTCCCTTGCCCGCAAAAAAATCTCCAAAAGGCCGGACATCACCAAGCTGGCCGCAACTGCTGCTGGCGCAGCGCCGCTTTGCCGAAGCACGTGAATGGCAGCCCTTTCACACACCAAAGAATCTGGCAATGGCGCTGAGTGTCGAGGCTGCCGAGCTGGTCGAATGTTTCCAGTGGCTGACCCCGGAACAGAGCGCGAAGCTCGATACCCATGCCCGGCGTGCGGTTGAACATGAAATGGCCGATGTCATGCTTTACCTGCTGCGGCTTGCCGACGTGCTCGGCGTTGACCTGCCGCAGGCGGCACAACGCAAGATGGCGATCAACGCACGCAAATATCCGGTGTCACGCTCGCGTGGCACCGCGAAAAAGCCTGCCGCTGGCAGGACATCGGGGCGGCGGACTGCACGGGTATAATCCGCGCTTTGCCGGACCGTCCCGCGCGTTGAATCCGCCGCATTGAGTCCGGCACATCAAATCCACGCATCCAATCGCCATGAGCCACTTCAAGCACCATGTGTTTTTCTGCTGCAACCAGCGCGAAGCGGGTGCGAACTGCTGCAACAATCATGGCGCGTCCGACCTGCGTGATTACGCCAAGAAGAAGGTCAAGTCGCTGGGACTGTCCGGCGAAGGCAAGGTGCGCATCAACCAGGCGGGCTGCCTCGACCGCTGCGACGAGGGCCCGGTGCTGGTGGTCTATCCCGAAGCGGTCTGGTACACCTACATCGACCGCGAAGACATCGACGAAATCGTCCACGAACACCTGCAGCACGGCCGCATCGTCGAACGCCTGAAGGTCTGAGCCGCGACGACACCGCGCATCACGCAACACCGCGAAACGATGTCCGACACCACAACCCCGATGTCACGCCCGGCAGCGCCCGAACGCCTGATGATTGAAGGCCCGGCCGGCGTGCTGGAAACCGACCTCAACGATCCCGGTGAGCAGCGCCGCGGCATCGTGCTAATCGGCCATCCCAATCCGGTACAGGGCGGCACCAAGGACAACAAGGTGGTGACCACGCTGGCCAAGGCCTTTCATGGCCTGGGTTATGTCACGGTGCGGCCCAATTTCCGCGGCGTCGGCGCCAGCGCCGGCAGCTTCGACCAGGGCATCGGTGAAACCGAAGACCTGCTCGCCGCCGCGCGCTGGGCCTTCGACCGTTTCGGCGAACTGCCGCTGGTCCTTGCCGGTTTTTCCTTCGGCGCCTTTGTCCAGACACGGGTGGCGCAACGGCTCGCGCCGAAACAGCTGGTGCTGGTCGGCCCCGCAGTCAACCGCTTTCCGGCGGAAACCGTGCCGGCGAACACGCTGGTGATCCACGGCGAGCATGACGACGTGGTGCCGCTGGCGGCGGTGCTCGACTGGGCGCGCCCGCAGCAGTTGCCGATCGTGGTGGTGCCTGGCGGCGAACATTTTTTCCACGGCCGGCTGCACCTGCTGGCGCAGCTCGTGCAGCGGTATTGCGCATGAACTCACCACTCGCGGCTTCCGGGCTGCGCAAATCGTACGGTGTAAACGAGGTTGTCTGCGGCGTCGACCTTGCGCTGCGTCCCGGTGAATGCTTCGGCCTGCTCGGCCCCAACGGCGCCGGCAAGACCACCACGTTGCGCCTCTGCCTGGGCCTCACCGATCCCGATGCCGGCCATATCGAGGCACTGGGCCATCCCGTGCCGGCTGCCGCACGCGCAGCGCGGCAGCGCATCGGCGTGGTGCCGCAGTTCGACAACCTGGATCCCGACTTCACCATCCGCGAGAACCTGCGCGTGTTCGGCCGCTACTTCGACATCGCCGACAGCGTGCTCGAAGCACGGATTCCGGACCTGCTCGAGTTCGCCGGCCTCAGCAGCCGTGCTGACACCCGCATCCAGACACTCTCGGGCGGCATGAAGCGGCGGCTGACACTGGCGCGCGCGCTGATCAACGATCCCGAACTGCTGTTTCTTGACGAACCGACCACCGGCCTCGACCCGCAGGCGCGCCATGTGATCTGGGAGCGTCTGCGCAATCTGCTGAAACAGGGCAAGACCCTGCTGCTGACCACGCACTTCATGGAAGAGGCCGAACGACTGTGCAGCCGCGTCGCGATCATGGACCACGGCCGCATCATCGCCGAAGGTGAACCTCAGGCGCTGATCACCCAGCATGTCGAGCCGCATGTGGTCGAGGTCTATGGTGAGGCCGCTCCGCAATGGGCCGATGATTCCGGCCGCGCCCGCTCGGAACGCTGCGAAGGCACCGGCGAAACCATGTTCTGTTATGTCCACGACCCGGCGCCGCTGGTCAGCGACCTCGACGGCCGCAGCGGGCTGCGCTACCTGCACCGCCGCGCCAATCTTGAAGACGTATTCCTCAAGCTCACCGGGCGCGACCTGAGGGATTGATGACTGCACAATGAGGGCCAAAAACCACTGGGCGGCACCACGCCCCTCACTGCGTTTCATCCATGTCTGGCGGCGCAATCTGCTGGTGTGGCGCAAGCTCGCCATTCCGTCGATGCTCGGCAACCTTGCCGACCCGCTGCTCTACATGTTCGGCCTCGGTTACGGCCTCGGCCGCATGCTTGAGGATGTCGGCGGCATGTCCTACATCGCCTTCCTCGCCGCCGGCGTGGTCTGCTCGAGCACGATGATGAGCGCCTCCTTCGAGGCCATGTATTCGGCGTTTTCGCGGATGCATGTGCAAAAAACCTGGGATGCCATCCTCAATGCGCCGCTGTCGCTTGACGACGTGCTGTTCGGCGAACTGGTGTGGGCGGCAAGCAAGAGTTTCCTCTCGGGCAGCGCGGTGCTGGTGGTTGCCGCGGTGCTCGGGCTGATCCCCTCGCCGCTGGCACTGGCGGTGATTCCGCTGATCTTCCTGACCGGCCTGGCCTTCGC
>JAIENU010000200.1 GCA_019751125.1 Burkholderiales bacterium
GTTGAACGAGGCCGCCACGCCGACCTGCTGGCCGCGGGCGGCAGTTACGCGCAGATGTGGGCCCTGCAGCAGCAGGAGGAGCAGGATTGAGGTTGTGAGGAGGGGGTCAGCGCGTCACCACAAAACTCACCCGCATCAGCGTGCCGCGGCCTTCGCGCCCGGGCAGTACCTCGACGCGGGCACCATGGCCCTGGGCGATCTCGCGCACGATGGCCAGTCCCAGCCCGCAGCCGTCCGCACGGCTGTCGGGGATGCGATAAAAGCGCTCGAACACCCGCTCTCGCTCCTCTGCGGGAATTCCGGGGCCGTTGTCCTCGATCTCCAGCGCCGGCACTCCAGTGCCGCCGGCGATCCGCACTGTGACCTGACCGCCTTCAGGCGTGTAGTTGAGCGCGTTGTCGATCAGGTTGTTGAGCAGTTCGCGGATCAGGAAGGGGTCGGCGCTGACAGTGGTCGCAACCGAGCCATCGTCAAAACCGAGATCAATGCCGCGTTGCAATGCCTGCGGCACCCATTCCATCGCCACCTCGCGCGCCAGTGCGCTGATTTCAACCGGCTCACGCAACACGCTGCGGTGTGAACCCGGTTCGGCACGCGCCAGTGTCAGCAACTGGCTGACCAGGCGGCTGGCATGCTCTGCTGCGGCGTGTAATTGTTGCAGGGTGGCGCGGTTCTTCTCGTCACTGACTTCCCGCAGCGCGAGCTCGGCCTGCGCTTTCAGCGCAGCGATCGGCGTTCGCAGCTGATGTGCGGCGTCGGCGATGAACCGCTGCTGACCGGTCAGTGCGGCACTCAGACGGGACAGCAGTTCATTCATGGCGCCGATCAAAGGTCGCACTTCAGCCGGGGCCTCGTCACTGCGCAATGGACTCAGGTCGACATGGGAACGGCGTTCGATCTGGCCACGGATCGAGGTCAGGGCTCGCAGGCCGATGCCGACACCGAACCACACCGTCAGCGTGGCAAGCACCACCAGAATGCCTTGCGGCACGATCATCTTGAGCAGTATCTGTCGCGCAAATTCGTCGCGCAGCCGGGTTTTTTCGGCGACCTGGATCAGCAGCGCGCCCTTGCCCGAGCCCGGCCGCACCGGCACACGCAGGCCGACGACGCGGATTTGTTCGTTGCGGTAAATGGCGTCGTAATAGCTGACACGGTCGGTCTGTGCCCCGTCCGGCGGGTCGGGCAGGTCGGGGTCGCCGGTGATGTATTCACCGGAGGGGCCGTTGGCGCGGTAGTAATAGCGGCCCTGCTCGCCGGAAATCAGCATCTCGATCACCGGCTGCGGCAGGTCAAGATAGAGCTGGTTGTTGGCTTCGCGGACGTTGCGGCCGAGGTCGAGCGCGGTGTCGAGCAGTTCGCGGTCGTAGTTCAGGTTGACGAAGGCGGTGGCGACGTCATGGTCAATGATGGTGCTGATGATCCACAGCGCGAGCAGCGGCGCGCTGACCCACAGCAGCAACTGGTTGCGCAGGGTGCGGATACGGCTGTTCATGCCCTGGCGCGGTGCTGCTCAGTCATTGCCGGCACGTTCGAGCAGATAACCCAGACCCCGGATGGTACGCACGCTGACGCCGGCGGGTTCGAGTTTCTTGCGCAGCCGGTGCACATAGACCTCGATTGCGTTGGCGCCGACTTCCTCTCCCCAGCCATACAGCTGTTCGGCGAGCTGCTCCTTGCTGACCACGCGGCCCACGCGCAGCATCAGCACTTCGAGCACGCCGAGCTCGCGTGCCGATAGATCAAGGGGTATGCCTTTGATCGTTGCACGCCGGCCGGCGGTGTCGAGTGCAAGTTCGCCGTGGCGCAATTCGGCGCCACCACCGGACTGGCCGCGGCGGATCAGCGCGCGCACCCGGGCTTCAAGCTCCGGCAGGTCATAGGGCTTGGTCAGATAGTCATCGGCGCCGAGGTCGAGCCCCTTGACGCGGTCCTCGAGTGCATCACGGGCGGTGAGCATCAGCACCGGTGTTTTTGAGCCGCGGCGGCGCATCCGCCGCAGCACTTCGTAACCGTCGAGTTTCGGCAGCCCGATGTCGAGGATCACGGCGTCGTAGGGCTGTGCCGCAAGCATGTGGTCGGCTGCCTCGCCGCTGTCGGCATGGTCCACGGCGTAGTCGGCGGCCTTTAATGCCTTGACCAGGCCGTCGGCCAGGATCGGATGGTCTTCAACCACGAGCAAACGCATGATCTGAATGGGATTTTGGCTGCGGGAGTGCACATGATACTGGGCACTGGCACTACTCGCGAATCGGGCAGCTTGTCGCGTAAGTTTGACGTAAGCGCCGGTCGCTATCGTAACCCTCGAAAAACCAGCCTGCATCGGCCGGTTGGTTTCAGTGGTTTAGCGGTGTTGCTGCGACGTTTTAACGTTTTTCCTCCTCGGAGGCCTGGTATGTGCGGCGATCTGTGCTGAGCGGGTCGTTGTTTGGGCCTCTTTAAGCTCCGCCGGGATTCCAACGCAGATCCCGAGCGGAGTTTTTTTTGGGTTTGACCGAGGCGGCAGCGGTGCCGAAGATTCAGGAAAACGGTTGAAAATAATTGCCTAAGGCTGTATTTTCCAACGGATTTCCATGAATTCAGACCTTCTAATCATCACCCAAAGCCGCAATTTCGGTTGCCATCTTGGCCGGCTGTTGCTCGCCATCATGGTGGCTGCGCCGATTCTGGCCGCCGCTGAATCACCCGAACGCAGCGCGCGCCAGGTGAAATCCGCCGTGGCTGCCAACACCGTGCCCGACCTGAAGTCCTCGGCGGCACTGGTTATCGACCAGGCCAGCGGCCGGCCGCTGTATGCCAAGAACGTGGACATGGTCACCCCGATCGCGTCGATCACCAAGGTGATGACGGCAATGGTGGTGCTGGATGCCGGGCTCGACCTGAATGAGCGTATCACCATCAGCGAGGCCGACAAGGACCTGCTCAAGGGCACCCGCTCGCGGCTGAGCATAGGCACCAGCCTGACCCGGCGCGAATTGCTGCACCTGGCACTGATGGCCTCGGAAAACCGCGCCGCGGAGGCGTTGACCCGGGTCTATCCCGGCGGCACCCGCGCCTTTGTCGCGACAATGAACCAGAAGGCGATCGAACTCGGCATGTGGCGCACGCGTTTTGTTGACGGCACCGGCCTGTCCAGCGAAAACGTTTCCACCGCGCAGGATCTGACCAAGATGGTCTCTGCCGCTTTCCAGTATCCGCTGATCCGCGAATATTCCACCGAAACCGGGCTGCAGGTGCGCGGTGCCCGCGGCCCGATGAACTATGTCAATTCCAACCGCCTGGTGAACAGCCCGGAATGGCGTATCGGCCTGTCCAAGACCGGTTACATCTCCGAAGCCGGCCGTTGCCTTGTAATGCAGGCGCGTATCGCCGAAAAACAGGTGATCATTGTCCTGCTCGATTCCTGGGGCAAGCTCACCCGCATCGGTGATGCCAACCGCATCAAGCGCTGGATGGAAACCCGCAGCGCCGGCCCCGGCCGCGGCTGACCCGGCGCCGCAGTGCGGTGCCTTCGACCTGAATCCCCATGCCCGCGACGGCAAACTGGCAGTTGATTGACCGTGAACCGGCACGCGACAGTTTTCTTGATGACGTGCTGCATGGGCTGGCTGCGCCTGCCAAGGCGCTGCCACCCAAGTATTTCTACGACGCCCGCGGTTCGGAACTCTTCGAGCTGATCTGTGAACTGCCCGAGTACTATCCGACCCGCACCGAGCTGGCAATGATGCGCAGCCATGTCGCGGAAATGGCCGCGGCGCTCGGCAGCGGATGCTCGCTGATCGAGTTCGGCAGCGGCTCCGGCATCAAGACCGAGATACTGATTGCCGCACTGCGGCCGGTGATGTACCTGCCGGTGGATATCTCGCGTGATGCGTTGTGTGCTTCGGCGGCCCGAATTGCCGAACACCATGCGCCGCTGCCGGTCACCGCGGTCTGCGCCGATTACATGCACCTCGATGAACTGCCGCTGGATGATGCCTCGCGGCGGGTGATCTATTTCCCGGGCTCGACCATCGGCAACCTGACGCCGGAGGAGGCGCTGGATTTCCTCGGGCGTTCGCGGCGCATCGCCGGCAGGGGCGGTGCGATGCTGGTCGGTGTTGATCTCAAAAAAGATCCCGTGCTGCTCCATGCTGCCTATAACGACGCGCAGGGCGTGACCGCCGAGTTCAACCTCAACCTGCTGGCGCGCATCAACCGCGAGCTGGAAGGCGATTTTGACCTCCGGTGTTTTCGCCACGTTGCCTTCTATGACGCGCGGCTCGGGCGCATCGAAATGCACCTTGAAAGCCTGGCCGCGCAGGTGGTGACGGTGGCCGGCCGGCGTTTTGAGTTTGCCGCCGGCGAACGCATCCACACCGAGAACTCCTGCAAGTACGGCATTGACGAATTCGCCGCGCTGGCACGCCGCGCGGGTTTTGCCCATCGCGCGGTATGGACCGATCCGCTGCAGCACTTCGCGGTGCATCTGCTCGAGGCCTGAGTCGCGCTCCATCATGCGGAAGCCGAAGGGCCTGCTGCTGAAATGTCCCGGGCCTTCAGACTGAAAATCCCCTTGTCAGTACTGCATATGGTGGAACTCCGGGCTGTTGCCGGCCATGCCGATGCTAGACTCGTGCGCAAGCCGTGCCCACCCTGCCTATGGCCATCTACCTCACGCTTGTCCTGATCGTTCTCAACCACATTGCCTTCGGCGGCAGCCGGGTGGTGATCACGCTGTTTGCGCTGGAGACGGGCGCCAGCCAGATGCAGGTCGGCATCCTGATGGCCTTGTATGCGCTGTGCCCGATGCTGTTCGCGATTGCCATCGGCCGCCTTGCCGACCGTGTCGGCCCGCGGCTGCCGATGCTGCTCGGCAGTGCCGGACTCTGCGTGGCCCTGCTGCTCAATGCGCTGTGGCCGATGACGGCGATGCTCTACATCGCCTCCTTCCTGCTCGGCACTTCCTTTCATTTCTTTTTTGTCACGGTCACCGGCATAGCCGGCGGCATTGGCGGCAGCGAGAACCGTTCGCGCAACTACGCGCTGGTCAGCCTCGGGTTTTCGGGCGCCGGTTTTCTCGGACCGCTGATTGCCGGTTTTGCCATCGACTCGCTGGGCCACCGCAGCGCGTTCATGATCCTCGCCGCGTTCACGGTGATTCCGGTGCTGATCCTGCTGTTCCGGCCGCGCTTCCTGCCGGGTGCGGTGAAGGTGGCGGGTGATGCAGCAGGCGGCGGGGTGATGGACCTGCTGCGTGCCCCGCGGCTGCGCAACACCTTCATCGCCAGCGGTTTCATTTCCGCCGGCTGGGACCTGTTCAATTTTTACATGCCGGTGTACGGCCACGGCCTCGGCCTGTCGGCAACCGCGATCGGCACCATCCTCGGCGTGTTCGCGCTGGCGACCTTTGTCATCCGCAGCGTCTTGCCGTGGCTGATCAGGCACCGGACCGAAGCGCAGATCATGGTCTACGCGCTGTTTGTCGCCGCCGGGGCGTTTGCACTGTTTCCGCTGTTTTCGCACCCGCTGGCGCTGTGCGCGGTGGCCTTCCTGCTCGGATTGGGGGTCGGCTGCGGCCAGCCGATGTCGATGTCGCTGATCTATACCCTGGCACCCAAGGGCCGGGCATCGGAGGCGGCGGGATTACGCGTCACCTTCAACAATTTCACCCATCTGGTGATTCCGCTGGCCTTTGGCAGCATTGGCGGCGCGCTGGGTTTTGCACCGGTGTGGCTGGCCAACTCGGTGCTGCTCAGCTTTGGCGGCTGGCTGGTGCGCCGCGGCAGCTGATTTCTGCGCAGGATCCCTGCGCAGAATCTCAACGCAGGATCAGCGTCAGGTTGAAGTCGCCGCGGAGCAACCCGATCGCATAACCGCGGTCCGAGCCTTTCAGCAGCGCCTCGAATTCCGACAGCGTCTGCACCCGGCGGCGGTTTACCGCATAGATGATGTCGCCGGGGCGGAAGCCGGCCTGCAGTGCGCGGCTGCCGGGATCGATGGCCGCGACGACCAGGCCGCCGCCGCGCAGGCGCTGATGCAGCGGGCTGCCGCGCTCGATTTCGACCACACGCAGACCCGGAATCGAGCGTGCGGCCTGCACCTCGCCGGCACTGGCCGCCTGCGGCGGCGCGATGCGCACACGGATGCGCTGCGGACCACCTTCGCGCGCCACGGTCAGCTCGATTTCCTCACCGACCGGGGTCAGTCCCAGACGGGCACGCAGGTCGGTCCAGCCGCGTACTGCGCGGCCGTTGAGTGCGGTGACCACGTCGCCTTCACGCAGGCCGGCGCGTTCCGCCGGTGAACCGTCCTCGACATCCGAAATCAGTGCGCCATCGAGACCGGGCAGGCGCAGCCTGCGCTGCACTTCCGGCGTGACATCGACCATCTCGATACCCAGCCGGCCGCGGCGCACCTCGCCGTGGCGCACAATCTGTTCCATCACCGCGCGCGCCATCACCGAAGGCACGGCAAAGCCGATGCCGACGTTGCCGCCGGCCGGCGCGACGATGGCGGTGTTGATGCCGACCAGTTCGCCACGCAGGTTGACCAGCGCGCCGCCGGAATTGCCGGGATTGATCGACGCATCGGTCTGGATGAAATCCTCATACCCTTCCACCGTCAGACCGCTGCGGCCGAGCGCGCTGACAATGCCGGAAGTCACGGTCTGGCCGATGCCGAAGGGATTGCCGATGGCCATCACCCAGTCGCCGATCTGCAGCGCATCCGAGTCGCCGATGCGCAGCGCCGACAGGTTCTGCGCGGCGATCTGCAGCACCGCGATGTCGGTGCCGGGGTCGGCACCGACCAGTTTTGCCGGAAAGCTGCGCCGGTCCTTCAGTGTGACGATGATCTGCTCGGCGTCCTTGATCACGTGGTGGTTGGTCAGCACATAGCCGCGCGCGGCATCGACGATGACGCCGGAGCCGGCGGCCTGTTCCTTGCGCTGCTGCGGGCGGTCGGGCAGGTTGAAAAAACGGCGGAAGAAAGGGTCGCGGAACAGCGGGTTGTCTTCCATCGGCGCGCGGGTCACCACCGATACGTTGACCACCGCCGGCGTGACCTGGTTGACGATAGGGGCCAGCGTCGGCAGGCCGCGCGCATCGGTCACCGCCTGCGCGGCAGCGGGGCCGCCGGCCAGCGCCAGCAGCAGGGCAAGGCTGGCCAGCCAGCCGGCATCAGTCGTTTTCCGGAGCATTTTCATGACCCTGTTCATGGACGGCATCCTCGTCATCTTCCCGCGCTGGCGAGATGGTAGCGCGGCGCCGCCGTTTCAAGGGCGGCGCCGTGTCAGGCCACTTACTTGAGGATTTTGAACAGGTTGTTGAAGCTGTCGGTCCACAGTCGCAGGCCGGGGATTTCGCCGATCTTCTCGCTGTGTCCGGTGATGCGCTTGTCGGCGAGCACCCTGGCGTCGCGCGACACCAGCACCCAGTCGGTGCGTGCGAGGTCGGAGGCGTCATCCGGGTCGTGGCTGACCATCACCGTGTGCAGGCCGTGTTCGTCGGCGATGCGCTTGACCACCGGCGGCAGGTCGAGGAAGCGGTTGGTGACGTGGAAGGCGATCACGCCGTCGGGCTTGACATGTTTCAGGTACACGCCCATCGCCTCATGGGTCATCAGGTGGGTCGGGATCGAATCGCTGGAAAAGGCGTCGATCGCCAGCACGTCGTAGCGTTGCGCGGGCTCGCGCTCCATCGTCAGCCGCGCGTCGCCGAGCAGGTTCTCGATCTTCGCCGGCGTCTGGGTGAGGAAGCTGAATTCCTTCATCGCGACGTCGATCACCTGCGGGTTGATCTCGTAGAAGCGGTAGTGGTCGCCGGTGCGGCCGTAGACCGCCAGCGTGCCGGCGCCGAGGCCGACCACGCCGATGCGCACTTCCTTCGCTGCGTCGCGCTTGATGCCGATGATGCGGCCGATGCCGGACTCCGGGCCGTAGTAGGTGGTCGGCTCCATGCGCCGCTCGGGCATCAGGAACTGCTCGCCGTGCATGATCACGCCGTGCATCAGCCGCCGCGCGCCGTCGCGGCTTTTTTCGTCGCCGAAATCCTTGACCCGCAGCGTGCCGTAGAAGTTGCGCGACATCACCCTGGCGTCGCTCGACAGCATGTTGATGTAGGCGTGCACGTGGAAGATCGAGAAGCCGGCGGCGACCAGCGCCAGTACCGGCACCACCAGCGGATTGCGCCGCGACACATAGGCGGCGAGCAGCAGCGTGAACACCAGGCCGATGCCGAACTCGTAGTAGGTGTTGAACAGCTTCGGCGCGACAAAGCCGACCAGCAGCCCGCCGACCGCGCCGCCCAGCGAGATCATCAGGTAGTAGCCGGTAAGGTGGCGCGGCGAGGGTTTCAGCGCGGCGAGTTCGCCGTGGAAGAACATGCACAGCACGAACAGGCCGGTGGCGAACAGCGGGATCGCCTCCTTGATGTCCATTACGCCGCCGTCGGTGTGCAGGCCCCAGGCCATGGCGCCGACGATGACCAGCAGCGGTCCGAAGAACAGCTTGCGCTGGTACCAGTTGCGCCCCTCGAAGCACAATACGAACGACAGCAGGTACAGCGTCAGCGGCAGGATCCACAGGAAGGGCACCGAGGCCACGTCGTGGGTGATGTGGTTGGTGACCGCGATCAGCATGAACGAGCCCATTGCCGCCAGCGTCAGCCACAGCAGGTAATCGGCGGCCTTAGGCGCCGGGCCTTCGGCGGCGGCTGGCGCGGCGCCGTTGCTGCTGGCAGCCGTGCCCTGTGCCGGACGCAGGCTGAACACCGCGGAGATCACGCACAGCACGGCGAACACTCCGTAGCCGATGCTCCAGCTGATCGACTGTTCGCGGGTGGTGATGTACGGCTCGACGACGAAGGGATAGGCGACCAGGGCGACCAGCGATGCGGCATTGGACAGCGCGAACAGGCGATAAACGTTTTTCGCCTGGGGGAAGCTGCGCGCAAACCAGGCTTGCAGCAACGGGCCGGTGGTCGACAGCAGGAAGTAGGGCAGGCCGATGGTGGCGGCGAGCAGGCCGAGGATCAGCCAGGTCGGGTCTTCGTCACCGCCCGGTTTCCAGCCGCTGCCGGCGATGATCGGCAGCGAGATGAGGCTCAGCAGCAGCAGCACCGCATGCAGGATCACCTGCGGCCGCGGCTTCAGGAAACGGATGGTCCAGTCGGCGTAGGCGTAGCCGAACAGCAGCACCAGCTGGAAAAACATCAGGCAGGTGGTCCACACCGCGGCCGAACCGCCGAACCAGGGCAGGATCTGCTTGGCCATGATCGGTTGCACCAGGAACAGCAGGAAGGCGCTCGTGAAAATCGTCAGTGCATAAAGCAGCATGATTATAAGCCGTTGATTTTGAACGATATTATTTTTCGACCTAGGCGGGTCTTTTAATGCTGCAGTTACAACGCAAAACGCCCGCCAGGGATGACGTGGCGGGCGTTGAGGACTGCCGCAATGGGCAGCGATTGTAACGGCTGGCGCGGCTCATGCACGCCGTTGCTGCCGGGATCGGATCAATCGGCCTTGATATTCGACTTCTTGATCACCTCCGACCAACGCGCGATTTCCGCCTTCACATGCGCGGCGAATCCGGCAGGGGTGCTGCCCACCGGCTCTGAGCCGTCCGCAGCCATGCGCTTCAGCATGTCCGGTGTTTTCAGGATTTCGCTGACTTCGCGGTGGACGCGGTCGATCACCGCGCGCGGAGTGCCGGCCGGTGCGAACAGGCCGTACCAGTTGGAGACGTCAAAATCGGGCACGCCGGATTCCTGCACCGTGGGAATTTCGGGCAGCGTCGCTGCGCGCTGTGCGCTGGACACCGCGATCGCGCGCAGCTTGCCGGTCTTCAGGTGCGGCAGCACCGAGATGATGCTCGGGAATGAAGTCTGGATGCGGCCCGACAGCATGTCGGTGTAGGCGGCGCCCATGCCCTTGTACGGCACATGCACCATCTGTGTTCCGGTGCGCACCTTGAACAGCTCGGTCGACAGGTGGATCAGGCTGCCCTGGCCCGAGGATGCGTACTGGAATTTGTCGGGATTGGCCTTCAGATGCGCCACCAGCTCGCGCACGGTCTTTGCCGGCACGCTGGGATGCACCATCAGCACATAGGGCTGGCGCGTGACCTGGGTGATCGTCGCGTAGTCGCGCACCGGCGAGTAACGCGCCGGATAGAGCAGCGGGTGGATGGTGAAGGTGGCGCTGCCCATCAGCAGGGTGTGGCCGTCCTTCGGTGCATCCTTGGTGATTTCGGCGCCGATCGCGCCGCCGCCGCCGGGCCGGTTGTCGACCACCACCGTTTGCGCCAGGCGCTCGGCGAGCGGACTGGCCACCGCGCGGGTCACCGTGTCCATGCCGCCGCCGGCGGCGAGCGGCACGACCAGCCGCACCGGCTTGTCCGGGTATTTGAGGGCGGCGGTGTTGGCAGGCTGTGCGGCGGCTGCGCCGGCAAGCAGGCTCAATGCGGCGATGCTGAGGGTTTTCATCGGGTCTCCTCGTTGATGCGTTTCTTATAGTTGCGGCGGATCAGCCGGCGTCGAGCGCCAGCGTACGGCAGTCGGCCACGTTTTCCAGTGCGGTGAGCTGTTCATGCAACTGCGCGGCGCGGCTGTGGGCGCCGGCCATGCGCATGAACTTGGTTTTCAGTTCTTCGGTCGACAGCGGCGAGGCCGGCGTGCCCTTGAATTCCTCGGCGAAGCGTTCGAAGCGGCGGCCGTCCTTCAACTCCACTTCGACCCGGGTCGCCCAGGCGCCACCTTTTTCGGCTTCACCCATCTCGACCACCTTCAACTGCTTGGCCAGCGTGCGCACCCGCGCATCGTTGAGTGCGGTGTCGGAAAAGGCCAGCGGATCGTTGACGTCGTAATACAGTGCGATCGCCGCGCAGAAGGGCACGCTGTATTGCGCGCCGGCGACATCGCGCGGCTCGCGGATGTCGTGGTGTGACAAAACCTTGTGGCGGGCGTGGATCACCAGCGCTTTGACGGCTTCCCCGTCAAAGCCATGCTCCGCACGCAGCTCCTGCAGCGACTGCACCGGTGTATGCGCGGTGATATGGCAGGCGTAGCGCTTCAGGCAGGCGTAAACGATGTCGAAGTGGCTGCCGAGGTCTTTGGTGAACTGAGAGGCGTCACCGTCACGGGCATAGGATTCGAGGTAACCGTATTTCCCCTCGAGCACGCTGTCCGGACCTTCGTAGCCATCACGGGCGAGCAGCGCGGCAACCACGCCGGCTTCGGCGGCACGGCCCATGTGCAGGCGTTTGACCATTGCGCCGTTGCCGGCCTTGGCAAAAGCGAGCAGGCCACCGCCCAGCGAACCGGCAATGCCCAGCGCCTGCGTCAGCTGCTCGGCAGTGAGCCCCAGCAGCTTGCCGGCGACCACCGCCGAGCCGAAGGGACCGTTGGCACCGGGCGCATGAAAGCCCAGCGATTCAGTGCTCTGTTTGGCGGCGAGGCCGATGCGGAACATCACTTCAGCGCCTGCAACGAATGAGGTCAGAAGCGTCTGGCCATCCGCGCCCTGGGCTTCGCCCGCGGCGAGCGCCGCAGGCCACAGGATCGCGCCGGGGTGCACGCCGGCGCTGGGTTTGCGCAGGCCGTCGAGTTCGAAAGCATGCGAACACACGCCGTTGGCCAGCGCCGCCGCCGGCGCCGCGACCTTCAGCGTGGTGCCGATGACGCGGCTGGCACCGTTGCCGCCGCAGTTCCTGGCGTGTCCGGCGACGATCTTGCTCCACGGCAGGCGCGAGCCGAACAGCGCGGCGCCGGTGGTGTCGATGATGCATTGGCGCGCGCGTTCGCGTGCCGCGGCCGGGATATCCCCGTAACGCAGGCCGATGGCAAATTCAGCCAGCGTGCGCGCAGCGGTTTTGGCGGCAGCCATGGCGGGATCAGGCCGACAGCAGTTTCGACAGCACGGTGGCGTCGGGCAGTTTCTCGATGCCCATCACCGCATCACGCAGCTCGGCGACACGGGCCTTCGGCAGTGCTTTCACCGCCAGTTTTTCGAATTTCTCGATGATCTCGGCGTCGCTGGCAAAACGGAACTCGCTGCCGCGGGCGGATTCGACGGTCCGCTTCATCACGGTGCCGTCATGAAGGTGTAACTCAACGTTTACCTTGTGCCGCATCTTCGCGCCCAGCGCGGTGATCGCCGGGTCGTGCAGTACTTCGACTTTGCGGGACTCGGCGATACGTGCCGGATCGGCCACCATCGCTTCGGTGAACTGGTCAACGAAGACGTCTTTTTCCAGCAGCCAGGTGCCGATGCAGTACGGCAGGTTCAGCTGCGCCGAGGTCAGGCCCTGCGGCTCGTACGGCCAGCCGACGTGGTGCACCGTGACTTCAGAGCCGTGGACGACAACCTTTTTCACATCCTTCGCGGTGAAGGGGCGTTCGGCATCCATGTCGCGCAGCGCGTCGAGCGTGGTGTGGTTGCTGCCGACGCAGGCGTAGAACTTCAGCGCGATGCCCATGGTCTGCCAGACCTCGCCGAAGCCGGCGGTGAGTTCCTTCAGGTTGAAATTGTCCTTGGACTGCGACATCGTCGAGCAGAAGCCGCCGTAGGGGTTCTCGAGCACGTCGATGATGCCGGTGAAGCCGGCTTCGGCGAACAGCGCGCCGTAGAGGCCGGACTCCGAGGAGCGGCCGGCGTGCATGCGCTTGACCATCGCGCCGAACTGCGCCGCCATCAGGCCTGCGGCCTGGGTGCCGGCGATGCCCAGTGCATGCACGGTCTTGTCGACATCGAGTTTCAGCGCGCGTGCGGCGCCGGATGCGGCGGAGAACACACCCAGCGTCGCGCCCGAATGCCAGCCCGAGGCGATGTGCGCCGGGCCCATGCACAGGCCGACGCGCGGGCCGATTTCATAACCGGCGACCGAGGCGGTGAGGAATTCCTTGCCGCTCATGCCGGGCTTGAGTTCGGTGACGGCGATCAGTGCCGGCAGCACCACGGCGCCGACGTGCAGCACGCCGGCGCGGTGCACGTCATCGAGTTCGAAGCCCTGCACCTGGGTGCCGTTGACCAGTGCGGCATGCGGCGCGGAGAGTTTCTTGTTGGTGCCCCAGACGCTGCACTGGCGGGTGGTGTCAACCGCGCCCAGCTTGTCCTGGAGAATGCGGCTCCATTCGAGGTCGGCACCGTACAGCGCGCAGCCCAGCGAGTCGAGCATCAGCAGCTTGTTGCGATGGCGCACGTTCTCCGGGATCTGCTCGTAGGTGAGGCCGGAGACAAATTTGGCGATGTCGCGGGTGTAGGGATGGACGGTCGATTGCTTGGCCATGGTGCTGTTTCCTGTGCAGGTTCTGAAGATGAAATTGTGGAGATGGAATCTTGCAGGGCCGTTCGCCCTGAGCCCGTCGAAGGATGGGCTTCGGCAGGCTCAGTCCGAACGGTGGGTAACTAAAATATCAATAAAAACAATGACTTATATTATTCCGGCAGTTTCACTGCTGCACTGACGAGGGCAAGCAGTTCGCCGATGTCGGCCATCTGCTCGCAGCGGTCCACCGCGGCGATGATGTGTTCGGCGTCGGCCTTGTTCATGCACGGCGCGACGACGTTGCGGAACTTGTGCACGACTTCTTCCGGCGCCAGCGGATTTTCCGGACTGCCGCGGCGGTGGAGCGCGAGTTTTTCATGCACTTTTCCGTCGCGGGTGGTGATCTTCACGCGCGAGGCGTGGCGGAAGGGCGCACCCATCTGTTCGATCTCGGGGTCAACCGTCGCGGTGATGCGCGAAACAAAGTCGAGGATCTGCGGATCACGCAGCCGCGCTTCGCGGAACTGCTCTGTGAAGGCTGCGCCGTCGAGCGCGATCACCGCCATGCCGTAGTACAGGTTCATCTGTGCCGCGGTGACGCCCTGCGCCTTGTATTCCCAGGCGCAGTGCACATGGGTCATCGGCGACAGGCCGGCTTCGACCTTGGCGATGTCGCCGGCCTTGAGCTTGTGCTGCTGCATCAGCTCGGCCAGCGCATCAAGCGCACTGTGGATGCTGGTGACGCTGGCGTGCGGCTTGTAGCCGACGTTGAGTGTCTCCCAGGTCTTGCCCAGTCCATCCGTGAGGCGCGAGGCATTCGGTTTATCGGAGTAGGTCGCGAGGTAACCGCCGTACGGCGCTTCCAGCGCATCGAGGATGCCGGTGAAGCCGCGCGATGCGAGCTGCGCCGCGTAGACGCCGCTCTGCGCGGCACGGCCGCTGTGGAAACGTTTGACCATCGCGCCTTCCTGCGCCGCCATCAGGCCGCCGGCCTGCGAGCCGGCCATGCCCAGTGCGTGCTGGAACTGCGTCGCGTCGAGGTCGAGCATGCGCGCCGCGGTTGCGGCGGCGACGAAGGCGCCGGACGTGCCCTGCGGGTGGAAGCCGCGGAAAAACAGGCTCATCGTTGCGGCATTGCCGACGCGGTGGCCGATTTCGTAACCGGCCACCATCGCGGTCAGCACGTCCTTGCCGGTGACCTTGCCTTTGCTGGCCGCATTTCTGGCTTCGGCCAGGTTCAGCGCCACCGGTGTCGCGATCGAGCCGGCGTGGACGATGGATTCCTTGTGGATGTCGTCGAGCTCGAAGGCGTGGCCCGAGGTGCCGTTGACCAGCGCTGCAAGTGCCGGTGAAGTCTTGCGCCCGAGACCGATCAGCGTGGCCACGGGTTGCGCGGCTTCGGCATCGGCAAGCTCGGCGACCTTGCGTGTCCAGGGCAGCGTCGCGCCGTAGAGACAGCAGCCCAGGCTGTCGAGCAGCGAGAGCTTGATGCGTGCAATGGCATCGGCGGGGATGTCCTCGTAACGCAGCGCTGCCCCGAAGCGGGCAAGGTCGCGCGTGGCGTCGGCAAGCAGCGGCGGTTTGTTTGAAGACATGGTGTTTTCCCTTATTCCTGGGTCGCAGCCTTGCCAGCGGAGGCGCCGGCCAGCTTGCCGAATACCGCGCCCGACACAAGGCCGGTGCCGCTCGGGTAGTTGAAGTAGAACAGGCCGCCGACCATTTCACCGGCGCAGTAGAGGCCGGGGATCGGCAGCTGGTTGGAATCGACCACCTGGCCGGACTCCTTGTCGATGCGCAGGCCGCCGAAGGTGAAGGTGATGCCGCAGGTCGTGGCATAGGCATCGTAGGGCGGCGCGTCGAGCGTTTGCGCCCAGTTCGATTTCGCCGGCTCGATGCCGACGGTACCCTTGCCGTCCTTGATCACGTGATTGAAGGGCTTGTCCTTCATCACCGCGGCGTTGTACTCGCGCACGGTCTTCAGGAACTGCTCGCCGTTGACACCTTCGAGCTTGGTCGCCAGCTCTTCCAGCGTGTTGGCGCTGACCTTGGTCATGTACTTGATGCGGTATTCCGAGCGCAGCAGCTTGGTGACCTTGGAGTCAAACACCTGCCAGGCGAACTGGCCCGGCTGCTTGAGCACTTCACCGCCATATTTGGCATAGGTGAAGGAGTGGAAATCGTAACCTTCATCGACAAAGCGTTTGCCTTCGGCGTTGATCAGCAGCCCGAAGATGTAGCTGTGTTTCTGGAACTGGTCGCCGACGTTGACGTCGCCGAACTCCGGCGCGTAGCGGTCCCAGCCGGTGGCGTGGCAGCCCGACCAGTTGCCGTAGGGGGCTGCGCCGATGTCGAGCGCCATCTTCAGGCCGTCGCCGACGTTGAAGCGCGAGCCGCGAACCTTGGCTAGTTCCCAGCCCGGGCCGAGGTAACGCGCGCGCATTTCGGGATTGGCTTCAAACCCGCCGCAGGCGAGCACCACGGCCTTGGCCTTGATTTCGAAGGCCTTGCCCTTCTGCCGAACCAGCACGCCGCTGACAGTGGCGCCGTCATACAGCAGTTTGGTGGCGCGGGTTTCAAAAAACACCGGGATGCCGGCTTTTTTGACAGCCTTGTTCAGGTACTCGACGAGACCGGCGCCACCGCCATGGGCTTCGATCGGCATGTTGCCGAAAAATTTGCGCCGGCCGTCGACCACTGCGGACTGGCGGCCCCAGTTGGGCACGAACTTCACGCCTTTTTCGCGCAGCCAGATCATTGTCGGCAGGCTTTCGTTGACCAGATACTCCGACAGGTCGGGATCGGTGCGGTAGCTGGTGAGCTGGTGGATCTTGTCGAGGAATTCCTCGCGGGTGTTGGTGCCGAAATCGGTCTCGGCGATTTCCTGCTCGGTGATGTCGGTGATTTTCAGCAGGTCCTCGACGGTCTCGTAGGCGAAGCGCATCACGCCGCCGGCGAAGCGACTGTTGCCGCCGCCTTCGTCTTCGGAAGCGGCTTCAAGGATGGCGACTTTGGCGCCCTGGTCGTGGGCGGAGAGGGCGGCACACATGGCGGCATTGCCTTTGCCGACGACGACGACGTCGAATTCCTGTTGCATGATATGGACCTTTCGGGATTGCGGTTCAGCGGAAGGCCGCCATTATCGCGGTGTCCGACTCATGAGTAAAATGAGATTGTTGCAATAATTCTTCGCCAACCTGCATTAATGATCCGCTGTCCATCGTCCTGAAACTGCCACAGGGCGTTGTGAACCGAAACCGGAAGACTGACCATGAACCTCGACATCCCCGGCCTCCAGGCCTTTGTCCGTATCGCGGAACTCGGCAGCTTCCACCAGGCCGCCGAGGCCTTGCACCTGTCGCAGTCCGCGCTGTCGCGGCGCATCAGCAAGCTGGAGGAAGGGCTGGGCGTGCGCCTGCTCGACCGCACCACGCGCAAGGTCAGGCTGACCGCGGTGGGCCGCGATTTCCTGCCGCAGGCGCGGCGCCTGATCGAGGAGCTGGCACAGTCGCTCGACGGCCTGCGTGACATGGCCAAGCGCGGCGCCGGCCAGGTCAGCATCGCCTGTGTGCCGACCGCGGCCTTCACCGTGCTGCCGGCGGTGATCCGCGACTACAGCGCGAAACATCCGGACAACCGCATCCGCATCCTCGACGTACATGCCAATGAAGTGTTGCAGGCGGTGCAGGGTGGCGAGGCGGAATTCGGCCTCACGCTGTCCGGTGCGGAAGCCCCGGAAACCGAAGTTGAACCGCTGTTCGAGGATCCCTTCGTGCTCGCCTGCCATCGTGACCACCCGCTGGCGCAGCGCCGCCAGGTACGCTGGGCTGAACTCGAATCCCATCGCGTGATCACCGTCGGCCGGCTGTCCGGCAACCGCGCGCTGCTCGACTTCGGCCTGCCCGGCAACCTGCCGCGGCAGCGCTGGACCTATGAAGTGCAGCACTCCTTTTCGACCGGGCTCGCACTGGCGCTCGCCGGCATCGGCGTGATCGCAGTGCCTGAACTGGCGCTGACCGGCCAGCGTGATGCGCGGCTGGTAAGCCGGCCGCTGGTTGAACCGAAACTGACGCGCACGCTGGCGGTGATCCGCCGCAAGGGCGTCACGCTGTCGCCGGCGGCGCAGGAGTTTCTGGCGATGCTGAAAAAACGCTGGGCGGGACCGCGGCGCGAAGGGCGCGGGAAAGGTTGAAGCTTGGAAACTGAAATCTACTGATTCGGCTGGCGGAAGTTGCGCCCGCCGGGCTGGCGCTGCGCTTCAAGCAGGCGCAGGGTTTCCGGGCTGTCGCAATCGGAGCCGCGGTTGCGGGTGCATTCGGCACGCAGGCTGTCCACGCGTGCGCGCTCGGCATCTTCACGCGCCTTCTGCTGCGTGCGCATCGCTTCCATGCGCTGTTCGTTGTAAGCCTCGTACTGGTTGTTGCGCTGGCGCGCGAGGTCGGGACTGGTCTTGTTGCGGCCCTCGCTGCTGTTCGCCGGCGCGACATTGATGGCTTCGACTTTTTTCGCGGCTGGCGGCGGGCTCTGCGAATAGCTGACGTTGCCTTTTTCGTCGACGATCTTGTAGACCTTGTTCTGGGCGGTGGCGTGGGTCGCAAAAACCAGCGCCAGAACTGCCGCAAGGCTGATGCCTGTCAAGGACGGTTTCATGAGTGTGATTCCCATGGTCGTTGTCTGTTGCTGATGATGCCTCTGAATGTCCTCAGGCCGCAACCCGCTGCGGCCCGCCCATGCCCGCCGCCAGCGCGGCGATTTCCCTGACGTCTTTCGCGTTCTCGAATTCCTGGATGGCGGCGTAGAGCCGGGCGACGTTGTCGGAAGACAGTGCGCGCGCGGCGCAGTTGTCGAACTTGGCCTTGAGCATGTCCGCGGGCAGCGGCTTGTCCACCGAGCGGCCGAGAGCCTGGTCGGTTTTGGCGCTGAGCACACGGCCGTCGGTCAGTGTGACCTTCACTTCGGCGCCGAAATGGTTGTCGGCGGGGAACTGCTCGGTGGTGTATGGCGCGACGTGGATTTTCGGCAGGATCGCACGCGTTGCCGGGTCCTGCCAGTTGGTGCCTTCGAAGTGCTCGAGCTTGACGGTGCGGTCCTTCAGCGCGCGGGCCAGCGTGTACTGCACGCTGAACTTGGCGTCGAGGTCGGACTGCGGGTTGGCGCGGTTGGTGTGTTCGAGGCGCCGGGTGTGCGTCCACGAGTCGATGCGCGTGACCTGTTCCGGCTTTATGTTGTGTTTGTTGACCAGTTCGAGCATGCAGTCGATCGCCGGGTGGGTACTGCCGCAGCAGGGGTAGGACTTGATTGCGATGCCGGGGCGGGTGATGTCCAGCGGATTGGCCCACGCCGGAATGGCTTTCGTGGCGTCGTAGTTGCCGGCGCCGTTGAAGACCTCGAAATAGCCCTGCTTGTGTTCAAAGGCGGTGGCGCCGGCGGTGAAGCCGTCGCGCGCGAGCAGCGCGGCGAAGAGGCCGCTGCGTGCGCAGTGCCCGACATGCAGCGGCTTGGTCATGGTGCCGAAGTTGGATTTGATGCCGGCGGCGAGTGATGCGGCAATCGACAGCGCGGTGGCGGTCTGTTCCGCCGACAGCTTGAGCAGGTGCGCGCAGGCCGCGGCGGCACCGAACACGCCGATGGTCGTCGTCGGATGCCAGCCCTTGGTGTACTGATGGAAGTTCACCACCATCGACAGTTTGCATTCGGTTTCGAAGCCGGCGACATAGGCGGCGATGAAATCCTTTCCGCTGGCGCCGGTTTCATCGGCCAGCGCAAACAGCGCGGGCAGGATTGGCGCCGAAGGATGGCCGCCCAGCGTGTTGTTGCAGTCATCAAAATCGAGCGCGTGGGAGGCAGTGCCGTTGACCAGCGCGGCATCGAGCGCACCGATGCGCCGCGCGTGGCCGAACACCAGCGCCGGGCCGCTCGCCGAACCGGAGACGCCGAGCAGGATGCGTGTCGCCGGCTCGTGTGCGCCGGCGATGGTTACGCCGACCGTGTCGAGGATGCCGACCTTGGCCCAGTGCACCGCATCGGCAGGCAGGGTGTTGTACTGTAAGCCATTGATTTTATTGGATAATTCTTGGGCGAAGCTCATCGTGCTGCTCCTCTGCATGGCGGCTGCGGGATGTGCAGCCCGCGCGGATATGAATGGCGGAAGAGAGTGGGAGTCGAACCCACACAGGACCGCTCGCGGCCCCTACCGGGTTTGAAGTCCGGCCGCCCCACCGGGAGCGATTCCCTTCCTTAAATCTCCTGCTGCAGGCTGCATTGTAAAACGCAGCGCGTCCGCAAAGCGGGTCCTTTCCAGACTGCAGACTGCGCCGCGGCACTCAGGTCTTGAGCACCTGCGGCGAAAATTCGACGGTATTGCCGCCGTCGCTGAACCAGGCCTGGCCGTCCTGCACCGTGCATTGCAGCTGCATCGTGCGCTGGGCCAGCGCCGCCAACGCCTGCGTGGTGTGTTCCTCAAGGCCGTACACCGAAAGATGCTCGAAGCGCTGCAGCCCGGCCTCGTTGTCGCGCCACCATTTCTGCGCGTTGCGGCCATAGACATAAAGCCGCACTGCGGCAGAGCGGCTGCAGGCCTTGCGCAGCATTTTTTCATCGGGCAGGCCGACTTCGATCCACAACTGGATGGCACCGGTGAGGTCCTTCAGCCACAACGCGGC
The DNA here is from genome assembly GCA_019751125.1 of Burkholderiales bacterium. GTDB lineage: Bacteria > Pseudomonadota > Gammaproteobacteria > Burkholderiales > SG8-41. Next base: position 19,906 of record JAIENU010000200.1, read on the forward strand.
TTCGTCCTCGCTGCTCAGGCCCTTGCCGAACTGCAGGGCTTCATCGGCATTCAGCGCAAAGGCGGCGACGCGCACCATCATCCTTTCGTCGGTTTCCGAAGGATGGCGCGCGATCACCAGCGCGTGGTCGGCGTAATGGCCGCGGTCCATGTCGGCGACGGACAGCGCGGCCTTGAAGATGGTGGCACCCAGGGCCATGCGATCAGGTCACGCGCTTATTTCAGCTGCGCGGCGACGGCAGCGGCCACGCGCTGGGCATCGGCCAGCGCGTCGTCGAGGCTGCCGCCGCAGCCGCTGCGCACCGCGCCGGCGGCGAACACGCCGGGCAAAGCGGTTTCGAGCTGCTCGTTGGTGACGAGGCGGCCGGTGTCATCACGCTGGACGGTCGCCGGCACAAAGGCGGCGTTCGGTTCAAGGCCGATATAGGCAAACACGCCGGCGACCGCCAGCTCCTCGCTGCCGGCAGTGCCCTTGATGCGGATTTTTTCGACCATCTTGTCACCAAGGATGGCCTCGACCGTACTGTTGAAGCGCGGTTCGATCTTGGCATTGCCCTGCACCTGTTCGAGGAAGCGCGGCTGTGCGCTGAAGGCAGCGCCGCGGTGGATCAGCAGCACCTTGGCGCAGTAATGGGTCAGCACGTTTGCTTCCTGCAGCGCGGAGTCGCCGCCGCCGATCACGGCCACGGTTTCATTCTGGAACATCGGGCCGTCGCAGTCGGCGCATTTCGACACGCCGCGGCCCTCGAATTCGGCTTCACCGGGCACACCCAGCGTTTTCAGCTTCGCTCCGCTGGCGACGATGACCCTGCGTGCGCGGTAGCTGCCGCCGGCGGTGCTCACGCTGAAGCCGCCATCGGCGGTGGCGAGCGCGGTGACTTCTTCCTGGATGCTGGTGACGCCGGCTTCGGCATTGGCACCGGTCATTTCGGCGGCATAGGCGGCACCGCCGGCTTCGCCGCCGGGTGGCGCGGGATCAAGTTCATTGATGTTGATCACCAGGCCGCCGAAGAGCTGCTGCTCGAAGGTGGCGGTGCTGAAGCCCTGTTTGGCGAGCGCGCCTGCTGCGCTCAAGCCGGTGATGCCTTCGCCGATGACAATGACGTCGAATACTGTGCTCATGGTAAGTGTTCCTGTTTTTCGGGTCAGTAACGTTTGGTGTTGCGGAAGGGCGGGCGCTGCTGCGGCTTGCCTGCCGGCGACTTGTTTTGCTGTGCGGGTGCCGCGCCGGGTGGCGGCGGTGGTGCGGGCTCGGCGGCGCCGAGTATCGGTTCAAATTCCTTGCGCATCTTGCGTGCGTCGCCGATGCGCTGGGTGATCGCCAGTCCGTCGAGGGTTTCGAGGATTTCGATCGCCAGTGTGCGGCCGATGCCGATGGCATCGCGGTACTGTGCGGCGGTAAACAGTCCGTTGGGCTGTTTCGCGTGGACCATTTTCGCGGTGGCGGCGAGTACGGCCATCGTCGATTTGAGATAGAAGCGCTCGGCCCCGACCTTGTACAGGTTGCCGGCCTTCATCTGGCGGAACAGGAAATCCTTGAGGATGGCGTCCTTGAGCTTCAATAACGGCGCCAGTTCCTTCAGCGGCGGCGGATTGAAGCCGGCGCCGTCCAGTGCCGGGCGCACGGTTTCCCACAGCTTGGCATCGGCGCTGTTGGCGGTGCTGTCGTGGCCGGGCTTGCGCACCAGCGAGCTGTGGATTTCGATCTGCTTGTGCTCGGCGAGCAGGCGCAGCAGGTGGCCGAAGGCATCGGCATCGAGTTCCGGGGCAAGTGTGGCGCGCAGCACTTCGATTTCCAGTCCCGGCGCCTGTGGCTGGGCCTGGTGGAAGGCAAGCACCTGTTTGACCGCGGCATCGTGCAGGGCCTGCAGCCGGGTCCGGGTCAGCGCGACGCGGCGGTCCTTGCCCAGCGTTGTCAGCCCCGCTTCGGCATAGGCTGCCGCAGCCACTTCGGGCAGCAGGTTGAACACCGCCTCGAAATGGACCGGGTCGAGTGGCCGTTTGCTGTCGCCGGCCAGTGCCTGCAGTGCTGTCCGCGGGTCGGCAGATTCCAGCGCGGCGAGCACGGCATCGCGTGCCTTGCTGCGGCGCGAGGCCGGTGGCAGCGGATCGATGATCACACCGCCGCCGATGGTGCGCACGGCAGACTGGTCGCGCAGGATGAAGCGGTCACCGTGCAGCGCGGCGATCGGCTCGTCGAGTACCAGCTGCGCGATGGCATTGGCGCCCGGTGCCAGTGATTCGCCGCGGCGCAGTGATACTCGCGCAGTGACATCGGCGGTGGCGAGGTGCAGGTGTATTGGCGTCCAGTGTTTGAGCGGCCGGCTTTCGGCGGCGAGCACCGACAGCCGTACGTCAAGTCGCTGCGTCGGGCGGTGGATGGCCTCGTGCAGCACCCAGTCGCCGCGGCGCACGGATTCAACATCGGCGCCGGTCAGGTTCAGCGCGCAACGTTCGCCGGCGCGGGCTTCCTGCGCAGCCTTGCCGTGGATCTGGATGCCGCGCACGCGCACTTCGCGGCCGGCCGGCGAAATCATCAGCCGGTCACCGGTGTTGACGTGACCGTTGAATACGGTGCCGGTGACCACGGTGCCACTGCCGGCGATGCTGAAGGCGCGGTCGATGGCATAACGCAGATGCTGGCCGGCGGCGTTGCGCGCGCCCTGGGCTGCGGCTTCGCGCAGCAGCAGTGCCTTGAGTTCGGCAATGCCGCTGCCGCTCACCGCGGATACCGGCAGCAGCGGTGCCTGCGCGAGCAGCGTTGGTGCGAGCAGCGCCTGTACCTGCGCGCACACCTGCTCGACACGGGCGGCATCCACACGGTCGGTCTTGGTGATCGCCACCGCACCGCGCGGCACGCGCAGCAGGTCGAGGATCTGCAGGTGCTCGACGGTCTGCGGCATCACGCCGTCATCGGCGGCGACGATCAACAGCGCGTAGTCGATGCCGGAGACACCGGCAAGCATGTTGCGGATGAAACGCTCGTGGCCGGGCACATCGACAAAGCCGATCAGCCCGCCCTGAGGCAGGGGAAGGTAGGCAAAACCCAGATCGATGGAGATGCCGCGCGCTTTTTCCTCGGGCAGGCGGTCGGTGTCGGTGCCGGTGAGGGTTTTCACCAGCGAGGTCTTGCCGTGGTCGATGTGGCCCGCGGTCGCTACGATCACGGGCCGACCTTCAGCAGTTTCAGCTGCTTTAATTGTGAAACAAACTCGTCTTCATGATCGAGGCAGCGCAGGTCGAACACAAGCGCGCCGTCGCGGATGTGGCCGATCACCGGCACCGGCAGCGCGCGCAGCGCGGCGGCGAGTTTGTTGAGGTTGCCCTTTTTGCCGGCCGGTGCGATGGCCAGGCCGCAGCTCGGCATCGAATCCACCGGCAGCGCGCCGCTGCCGATCTGGGATTTGCAGTCGGCAATTTCGACGCGCCACGCTTCGCCCAGCGCGGCGGCAAGTGCCGGCTGCACGCGTGCCGCCTGTGCCGCGATGTCGTCGCGTTTGCGGGTGAGCAGGCGCAGCGCCGGCAGCTCCTCGTGCAGTTTTTCCGGATGCAGGTAGAGCCGCAGCACCGCATCAAGTGCGGTCAGTGTCATCTTGTCGAGGCGCAGCGAGCGTTTCATCGGATTTTTTGCGATGCGCGCCATCAGGTCCTTGCGGCCGACAATCAGGCCGGCCTGCGGACCACCGAGCAGCTTGTCGCCGCTGAAAGTCACCACGTCGGCGCCGTCGGCGAGTGTCTCGCGCGGCGTGCGTTCGTGCGGAATGCCGTAATCCTCAAGGTTGATCAGCGAGCCGCTGCCAAGATCGACGATGAAGGGCAGATGGTGTTCATGCGCCAGTTTCGCCAGTTCCGGCTCGGGCACGGCGGCGGTGAAACCCTGCACCACGTAATTGCTGGTGTGCACCTTCATGATTGCCGCGGTGCGCGGGGTGATCGCCTCGGCGAAATCCCTGAGGTGGGTGCGGTTGGTGGTGCCGACCTCGACCAGCTTCACGCCTGCACGCGACATGATGTCGGGAATACGAAAGGCGCCGCCGATTTCGATCAGTTCGCCGCGCGACACCAGCACCTCGCGTTTGAGCCCCAGCGTGTTCAGCGCCAGATACACCGCTGCGGCATTGTTGTTGACGGCGACCGCCTTCTCGCCGCCGGTCAGTTCGCGCAGCCAGCGCTCGACATGGCTGTCGCGTTCGCCGCGGGCGCCGCCATCGAGGTCGAATTCAAGGTTGACCGGGCGCGTCATCGCCGCATACACGGCTTTTGCGGCACTTTCCGGCATCACCGCACGGCCGAGGTTGGTGTGGAGCACGGTGCCGGTGAGGTTGAACACCGGTTTCAGCGAGGGGGCCGAACCGCGTTCAAGTGCGCTGGCGCAGCGTTGCAGGAACCGGGTTTCGTCATAGGCGCCGGCATTGGCCTGCGCCAGCCGTTCGCGTTCGGCATCGAGCGCCGCACGCAGGATGGTGGTTACGCGGCTGCGGCCCCAGGCGGCGATGAGTGCTGCAATCGCCGGACTGCCGAGCAGGCGATCGACCGAAGGCAACGCGCGACGCGCGGCGGCGGGATCATTCACCATGGCGGGGCTTTGCGCAGTCGGTGTGTAAGCATCGGTGCAGGAGTGGCGGGTTGTCACTAACGGACGCGCAGTGTAGCGCAGGCTGCGCTCGCAACAAAAACGCCGGCATCATCGATGCCGGCGTTGATGATGCAACTGCCTGTTTTAAATGATTATTCCCACAGTCTTTCGGGCAGCGGCAGGCCGGCCAACTGCTCTGGCGTGAGCGGACGATCCGGCGTGATGCCGAGGCGTTCGAGCACCGCGGCAAGCTGGCGGCCGTGCTGTGCGCTGTGCCAGGTGGAGCGCTCATAGAGCATGTAGATCGGCTGCATGCCGAAGAAGGTCTTGATCTTCTGCTGGCAGCTTTTGTCTTCAAGCTTGTCCCACCAGTTCTGCAGCCGGGCGATGATGGTATCGCCATAACGCGCGATTTCATCACCGGTCATGTAGGTACCGTCTTTCGGCGGCACGTTGGCGAGCTGCACTGCGTACTCGACGCCGCCTTCGACGGATTCGAGGAAGGCTTCGCCGATGCGGAAGATGTGGTGGCACATCAGCCGGATCGAGCGGTCGCGGTTGGGAATCACGCGTTCGAGCAGTTGCTCGTCGGGCAGCTGGCGCATCAGCCGTTGCGCGGCCTGCAGCACCATGATCCAGCGCTTGATCAGCTCTTCGGGCGGCAGCGGTTTGTGGCCGGTGCCCTGGAGGCCGACGAATTCGGCGACGTCTTCAAGGTTCTGGCCGAATACGAACTGTTCGCCCTTGGCGACCACCGGCACGTTGCGCACACCCAGAGCGAGCAGTTTTTCGCGGCCGGCGGGGTCGTTCAGTACGTCGATGGCTACAAAATCAATTTGTTTGCGCGAAAGAAACTCTTTCGCCCGGAGACAGCTGCTTCACCCCGGTTGGGTGAACAGGATGAACTGGTCACTGGCGCCCATGATTGGCTCCCTTGCAGGCGATTGATCGGAAAATCAGCACCGGGCAAGACTAACGTTCGCTGACATTAGGCGTCAAGAATCGCGATGCTATAATCCGCCCGCTTTTGTCACCGGTTTGGTCACTTGTAATACACGCATTTCGCGTCACCGCCCGCAGAAAATCCATATGCTGAAGCTGCTCGGGACTGTTACCAGTCCCTTTACCCGCAAAGTGCGGGTTGTACTTGCCGAAAAACGCCTGGAATGCGAATTCATCGTCGACGTGCCGAACACGCCGGAAAGTATCGCCATCCGTTACAACCCGCTGGGCAAGATCCCGGTGCTGGTGCTCGATGACGAGCACAGCATTTTTGATTCGCGGGTGATCGTCGAGTATCTCGACAACGCCAGTCCCGGCAACCGGCTGATCCCGGAGGAAAAACGTCCGCGCATCCAGGTGCGGCGCTGGGAGGCGCTCGCCGACGGCTGCACCGATGCCGCGATCGCGCTGTTCAACGAAAAGAAAAAGCCTGCCGAGCAGCAGTCCGCGGACTGGATCACGCGCCAGCAGGGCAAGGTGGACCGCGCGCTGCAGGCGATGGCCGATGAACTCGCGGCAAAAGCCTGGTGTGCCGGAGATTTTTTCACGCTGGCCGACATTGCGGTCGGCAGCTGCCTCGGCTGGCTGGAACTGCGCCTGCCGGACATCCAGTGGCGGCGCAACCACCCCAACCTCGCGCGGCTGGCCGACAAGCTCGCGCAGCGTCCTTCGTTCAAGGACACCGCGGCCTGAGCAGGGCCGGGCGCTCCGCGGAGATCAGCCGCCGGCGATGGCTTCCGGTGGGCAGCCGTCGAGCGGCAGCGCCGGCGGCGCCTGGCGCGCCGACTCGATGATGCCGCCGCCGATGCAGACGCGGCTTTCGTAAACCACGACGGATTGACCGGGTGTTGCTGCCCACTGGTTCTCCGCGAACTCGACCACGCAGTGTTCGCTGTCTGCGATGGCCAGCGAGCAGGCCGAATCGCGCTGACGGTAACGGGATTTGGCGCCATAGACCCATTGCGTGC
>JAIENU010000144.1 GCA_019751125.1 Burkholderiales bacterium
TTGCCTTCCAGCCCCGTCTGCGGATTTTCCTTGGCGGTCAGCTCGAACACGATCGGGCTGACCCTGAGGTCCACCGCATCAATCATCTCCGGCTTCAGCCCATGTTCATTGCGCAGCTGGATGCAGCCGTCGATCGTGCCCTGCACCACCAGGCCGCAGGCATAGGGCTTGTACATGTTCTGCGACAGCTCCCAGCGTTTGCCCCATTCGGCGGTGATGATGGCCGGCTCGAATTTTGTGGACATCACCTGGCCGAAGCCGCGTTTGGCCTCAATGCCCTGTTCCGAGCTGGTGAAGTTTTTCGAGGCAAGCATCGCCGCGGTGAGGCCGTTCTGCGCAGCACGTCCCGGATGCAGGCTCTTGCACATCGAGCCGAACATCTCGCGCAGGCCCGAGGACTGCGTCGCAGCGATACCCAGCGCCCAGGCCATCTGCTGTTCGTTCAGCCCCAGCAGCCTGCCGGCCGCGGCCGCGGCACCAAACACACCCGCAGTGCCGGTGATGTGCCAGCCCACCATGTAGTGCTCGGGAAACACCGACAGCCCGACACGGCATTCCGCCTCCACACCCAGCACAAAGGCGTGCACCAGGTCGGCGCCGCTGATGCCCTTCCATTCGGCCAGCGCAAGGATGGCGGGATACACCGGCGCGCTGGGATGGATCGCGCGGGCATGGGTGTCGTCAAAATCGAAAACATGCGAGGCCACGCCATTGACCAGCGCCGCATGCAGGCAGTCGCTGCGTTCACTGCGGCCGAGGATCTGCGCCTGCGGTTGCCCGGCAAAGGGCAGTACGGCGGCAAGCATGTTGCTGATGGTTTCGTGGCGCGAGGCGCCGATCGCACAGCCGCACCAGTTGAGCAGCGCGCGTGCCGCTTCGTGGCGCACGTCCGCCGGGATTTCATCGCGACGTGAGCCGACCAGATAGCGGGCCAGCGTGCGGGTGACGTCCGTCGGCAACGGCTGTTGTGTGGCTTCCTGTTGCCCGGCCATCAGTCGGCCTTCACGCCGGAAGCCGCAAGCACCTTCGCCCACTTCGCCGATTCGGATTTGATATAGGCCGCGAACTGCTCCGGCGTATTGCCGATGGTGGTCGCGCCCTGCCCGGCCAGCTGTTTCTGCACATCGGGCTGGCGCACTGCCTTTGCCACGTCGCCATGCAGCCGCGCCAGCACCTCGCGCGGTGTCGCCGCCGGGGCCATCAGGCCGAACCAGGTGCCGGCCTCGAACCCCGGAAAACCGGATTCGATCATCGTCGGAATCTCGTTCGCCACCGCTTGGCGCTGCTGGCTGGTCACCGCCAGCGCGCGCAGGCGCCCGCTCCTGACCTGCTCGATCACCGACAACATGTTGCCGAAGAACACCTGCACATTGCCGCCGAGCAGGTCGGTGGTCGCCGGCGCACTGCCCTTGTAGGCGATGTGCACCATGTTGACCTTCGCCTGCTGCTTGAAGAACTCGGCTGCCAGATGCGGCAGCGTACCGTTGCCGGTGGAGGCATAGTTGATCTGCCCCGGTTTGGCTTTCGCCAGTGCGATCAGCTCCTTCACCGATTTCACCGGCATCGAGGGATGCACCACCAGCACGCTGGGCACGCTCGCCACCAGCGACACCGGCGCAAAGTCGCGTTCGACTGAATACGGCAGCTTTGCCTGTAGGTGCGGAATCACCGTCAGGATGCCGGCGGTGGCCATGAAGATCGTGTAGCCGTCGGGCGGCGCCTTGGCCGCGAGTTCGGCGCCGAGGATGCCGCCGGCACCGGCGCGGTTGTCGATGATCAGCTGCTGGCCCAGCGCTTCAGCGAGCCGTCCGCTGACCGCGCGGGAAACGATGTCAACGCCGGCACCCGGCGGAAAGGGCACGATCATCCTGACCGTCTTGGCGGGATAGGACTGGGCGGCGGCACCGGTGGCAGCCACGGCAAAAATGAGGGACAGCATGATGCGGGAACAGCAGTTCATTCGGATTCCTTGAAGGGTGATGACTCAACAAGCCGCGCGGCACGCGGCATCAAACAAAAATCAATAAACCATCCCTGCCGCCGCATCGTGCGGCAGGTCGCGCTCGGCCTCGCCGAGCTGCTCGTAGAACGATTCAATGTAGGCCTTGAAGGTGGTGTCGTGGCGCTGCATTTCGATTTCGCCAAAATCGACCTGCGGCCTTGGCTGCAGGTCGAAGTGGCCGTATTCGTCACGGCCGCGGACCAGGCTCGCCGGCATGCGGCGCTTGCCGATGTAGCGGGTGCGCGTCGGGATGTAGCTCAGCGCAATGCCGATGCGGCGTTCCGGTGAACGGTTGGGCTGCGACTGGTGCACGGTGCAGGTGTGGTGCAGCGAGAACTGGCCGGGCGCGAGCACCGCACGCTCAATATGCGACTGGTCGAACCATTCGACGATGATCTGCCCGGCAGTGTTGACGCTGTTCTTGATCAGCCCGCTTTTCTGCTGCAACTGACCGCGGATATGCGAGCCGGCGGCGAATTCCACCGGACCTGCATCCGCGGTGACATTGCTCAAGGCAACCCAGGCGGTGACGTGGTCAAAGGGCCGCAGTCCGAAATAGGTCGAGTCCTGGTGCCAGGCGGCGATACCTTCGCTCATTGCCTCCTTGATGAAAAAGCGGCTGGTGTAGAGCAGGATATTGGGACCGAGAAGATCTTCGATCACATCCACGATCGCCGGCGTGCGCGCCAGTTCGTCCACCCACTTGCACATGAAATGAAGGTTACCGCGGAATTTCTTGTCGATCGCCATCAACGAACCGCCAAGGTGTTCCTCGGTCCGGCGCAGGTCTTCGCGATAACGCTGCACCTCGGCAGCCGACAGGCCGTCGAGCGGATACAGAAAACCGTCGGCGCGCCAGTCGCGCAGCTGTCTGTCGTTCAGCACTGGTTTCATGTGGTCTCCTTCATCAATGCCCGGCCTGCGGCTGCATGGTTTAGCTTGTTCGTCGCGTGTTCGTTGTACGCACCGGAAACGGTGAATTGCTGCACCGTGCTCACAATACGGTCACGCATTCCGAGGGCTGCAGGGGCCATGCTAGTATGCCAGCAAAAATTGCACATGCATCCGCCATCACCGGTGGCAACGCGCTCCCCGCGCCAGTCCCGCAAACATTCCGGAAAAAACCATGCCGATCGATCACCAGAAGCTGCTCAATTACGATATTCCACAAGTTGAACAGACACTGACGCGCCGCGACACCATACTTTATGCACTGGGTGTCGGCCTCGGCGCGGATCCGACCGACCTGAACCAGCTGCAGTTCGTCTACGAGGAAAACCTCAAGGCACTGCCGACGATGGCGATCATCCTCGGCTATCCCGGCCCCTGGCATGCCGCCGCCGACACTGGCGTCACCCGCAGCCATGTCGTACACGGCGAACAGGGTTTTGTGATTCACAAGCCGCTGCCGGTCGAGGGCGCGATCAGCGGCAAGACCCGCGTTGTTGCGGTGCTCGACAAGGGCAAGGACAAGGGCGCGCTGCTGATGACCGCCTGCGATGTCCGCGACAAGGCGAACAACGAGCTGATCTGCACGCTGACCTCGACCACCTTCTGCCGCGCTGACGGCGGCTTCGGCGGTCCGTCAGGCCCGGTACCCGCGCCGCATGTCATTCCTGAAACCGCGCCGCAGTTCACCTGCGACCTGCCGACCCTGCCGCAGGCCGCGCTGATCTATCGCCTCTCCGGCGACTACAACCCGCTGCACGCCGATCCGGCCTATGCCGCGAAGGCCGGATTCAAGATGCCGATCCTGCACGGCCGCGCCACTTTCAGCGTGGTCGGCCACGCGCTGGTGAAAACGGTCTGCGGCTACGATCCGCTGAAATTAAAAAGCATGTCGGGCCGTTTCTCCTCACCGGTGTATCCCGGTGAAACCATCCGCACCGAGATGTGGGTGGACGGCAAGGTGGTCAGCTTCCGCGCCACCGTGCCGGCGCGCGGCGTCACCGTGCTCAACAATGGCCGCGCCGAAATCGCATAAATCGCCAGATAAATTAATTAATAAAATCAATCACTTATATAAATATTGAGGGCATCATGGCAAATCCGAAAATGATGGAAGGCAAGGTCGTCGTAGTCACCGGTGCCGGCCGCGGCATCGGCGCGGCCATCGCAAAAATGGCCGCCAGTGAAGGCGCCAAGGTCATCGTCAACGACATCGGCGTCGGACTCGACGGCGCCGGCAGCGACCAGACTCCGGCGCAGGAAATCGTCAACGAGATCAAGAAGGCCGGCGGCGAAGCCGCGGCCAGCTACGACAGCGTCTCCGAATTCGCCAGTGCCGCAAAAATCATCCAGTGCGCGATGGACAACTTCGGTCGCGTCGATGGCGTGGTCAACAACGCCGGCATCCTGCGCGACGTGATTTTCCACAAGATGACCGAGCAGGACTGGGACGCCGTGGTCAACGTGATGCTGAAGGGCGCCTTCAACATGTCACGCCACGCCGCCGATCATTTCCGCAAGCAGGAATCCGGCGCGCTGGTGCACATGACCTCGACCTCGGGTCTGATCGGTGGCATGGGCCAGGTCAACTACGGCGCGGCGAAGCTCGGCATGGTTGCGCTGTCGAAAGCCATCGCGGTCGACATGTCGCGCTTCAACGTGCGCTCGAACTGCATCGCACCGGTGGCCTGGACGCGGATGACGGCATCGATTCCGGCCAAGGATCCGGCGACCGCCGCGCGCATCGAGCAGCGCAAGCAGGTCACGCCCGAACACAATGCCCCGCTCGCGGTGTTCCTGCTCAGCGATGCTGCAAAAGGCGTCAATGCCCAGGTCTTTGCCACGCGCAAGAACGAGATCTTCCTGATGAGCCAGTCGCGCCCGCTGCGCGGCGTGCACCGTGCCGACGGCTGGACCCCGGCGCGCTGTGCCGAGCATATGTACCCGGCGCTGAAGAGCTGGTTCTACCCGCCGACCGAGCGCACCGCGGATGTCTTCCCCTGGGATTCCATCTGATCCTGCATGAACGTCCGGTATGACAAGGACGGTGCCGTCGCCGTCCTGACGCTCGACCGCCCCGACCGCCTGAACGCGATGTCGGATGCGATGTGGGATGCCCTGCTCGGCCATATCAACAACATCGCCGCGGATGATGAAATCCGTGCCGTGGTGCTGAAGGGCGAAGGCCGCGCCTTCTGCTCCGGCGGTGACGTCGGCAACATGGCGAAGTCGGACATCGTCTCCGGCCGCGCGCGCTCGCAGCGCCGCCACCGCACCATCATCGCGCTCTACCACCTCGACAAGCCGGTGATCGCCGCCACCCGCGGTGCGGTGTACGGCATCGGCAATGCACTGGCGCTGGCCTGCGACCTGGTTGTCGCATCCGACACCACGAAGTTCTCGATGGCCTTCAAGAAGGTCGGCGTGGTGCCTGACGGCGGCGCGGTGTTTTTCCTGGCGCAACGCCTCGGCATGGCGCAGGCCAAGGAGCTGGTCTACGCCGCGCGCCCGGTGGGCGCCGACGAAGCAAAATCGCTGGGGCTGGTCTCGCGCGTGGTGCCGGACGCCGAACTCGAAAGCGCGGCGCTGGCACTGGCCCGTGAGTGCGCCGAATCAGCGACCTACGCCCTGGCGCTGGCGAAAAAGATGTTCCAGTACATGGCGGTGCCGACGCTCGAGCAGCTCTGCGAAATGGAAACGCTCGCCTCGGGCATCGTGCGCCTGACCCACGACCACCAGGAAGGCGTGGCGGCCTTCAAGGAAAAGCGGCCGCCGAAATTCCTCGGCAAATGACCACCGCGGCAGAACACCCCGGGAGCGACAACCACTGGCTGTTCTGGCTGTGCGCAAGCCGCACCAGCTTCGCACTGGTCTTCACCGCCTATGCCGCGGCAATCCCGCTGCTCAAACCCGACTGGGGCATGAGCGCCGGCGAGGCCGGCATGATCCAGTCGGCCTGGCATTTCGGCTACCTGTTCTCGCTGGTCGCCGTCGGCTTCCTTGCCGACCGCTACGGCGCGAAGCGCGTGTTCATTCTCTCCAGCATCGCCTCCAGCATCAGCGCGATGGTGTTCGCGCTGTTCGCCGAGAGCTTCACCACCGGACTGATTCTTTACGGCCTGACGGGATTGTTCTCCGGCGGCTCGTACACCCCGGGACTGACACTGATCGCCGAGCGTTTCCAGTCGGCACGGCGCGGCCGCGCGATGGGCTTTTACCTCGCCGCCGCTTCAGCGGGTTATGCATTGGCGCTGATCCTCACCGGCGCGCTGACACCGCTGATCGGCTGGCGCGGCGCCTTCATCGTCAACGCCGCCGGCCCGGTGCTCGGCACCCTGCTCGCGCTGTATGCGCTGCGCCTGACACCGAACATCGTGCATCCGCGCAGCGCCGAACAGGCGGCTGAAAAACCGGTCGGCATGATCCTGTCCAACCGCCCGGCGATGCTGGTGACCTGGGCCTACACCTTCCATTCCTGGGAAATGCTCGGCATGAAAGCCTGGATGCCGGCCTTCCTCTCGGCCGCGGCGGCTTACTCCACCGGCAGCAGCGCCACCGCCGCCGCCAGCCTCGGTGCAGGACTCGCCGCCATCGCCTACATCGGCAGCATGGGTGGCAGCGTCACCGGTGGCTGGCTGTCGGACCGCATGGGCCGTACCTGGACCATGCTGGTGCTGGCCACCTTGAGTGCCGGCTGCTCGCTGGCGCTGGGCTGGCTGATCGGCCTGCCGCTGTGGCTGCTGGTGGCCATCTGCGCCTTCTACAGCTTCACTGCGGTCGGGGATTCCTCGGTGTTTTCCACCGCCATCACCGAACTGGTGCCGCCGCGCCACATCGGCGCCGCCTATTCGGTGCGCTCGGTGCTCGGCTTCGGCGCTGGGGCAATTGCTCCCTGGGTGTTCGGCCTGGTGCTCGATGCCGCCGGTGCGATGGAAGCCACCCCGGTGGTGACCTGGGGACTGGCCTGGTGTTCACTGGGTGTGATTGCGTTGATGAGCCCCTTCGCCACCTGGCGGCTGCGGCAAATGCCGGAGAGCAGGCAAATGGCCAACGGAAAACGATAAACTGCGCGGTCTGCAATCCCCATCACAAGAAAATCATGAAAATCACCAAACTCGAAGTACACATCCTGCGTGCCCCGGACGAAGACAAGCGCCCGTTCTGGGTCAGCACCTTCATCGTACCCAAGGCCAACGAGATTCTGGTACGCCTGCACACCGACGAGGGCATCGAGGGCATCGGCATCGCCACCAGCTACACGCCGATCGAGGCCGCGATCAAGGCTTTCAGGAGCGGCATTGCCGACCAGATCATCGGCGAGGATCCGCTGGCGCCGGAAAAACTGCATGACAAGGTGTTCTGGCTGACCGCGCAGAAAATCGCCTCCGAAAAAGGCTGGACCCGCGAAGCCATCGTGCGCATCGCCGCCGCCGTGGACATCGCCTGCTGGGACATCATCGGCAAGGCGGCCAAGCTGCCGCTGTATCGCCTGTTCGGCGGCTTCCGCAACGTCATCCCCTGCTATGTCACCTGCGCCTATTATCGCGACGGCAAGGACCTCGCCGAGATCAAGGACGAGATGCAGATGCTGAAGGCCCAGGGCCACCAGGGCTTCAAGGCCAAGGTTGGCGGGGTGCCGCTGAAAGAAGACATGAAGCGCCTCGAGCTGATCCGCGACGTGATCGGCCCCGACAAGGACCTGATGGTTGACGTCAACCGCGCCTGGGACCTGCAGACCGCGATCACCGCCGCGCGCGAAATGCTGCCGCTGAACCCGCGCTGGCTGGAAGAGCCGGTGCGCTGGGCCGATGACCACCGCGAACTGGTGAAGCTGGCCAAGCAAACCAACATCCCGCTGTCCGCCGGTGAGAGCGAACTCACCGCCTACGGCTGCCGCGACCTGGTGGAAGACGGCGCGATCCAGATATTGCAGTTCGACTGCACCATGATGGGTGGCTTCACCACCGGCCGCAAACTCGCAGCACTCTGCGAACTGAACCAGGTGCAGGTCGCCCCGCACCACGACTGCTTCATCCACGCCCACATCGTCGCCGGCAGCCCCGCAGGCTGCATCGTCGAATCCTTCACCGACCCCGAACGCGACCCGCTGCAGGCCGAACTGTTCGAGGATCCGCCGAAGATCGACAAAGGCATGCTTTATCTGAAGGAGCAGCCGGGGCTGGGGCTGACGTTGTCACCGGCGGCGCTGAAGAAGTTTGGGGAGAAAATTCTTTAACCCGTATCAGTCCAGCGGCGACACGCGATCAAATACTATCTGCATTGCCGTAAATTTATAATTTTCGTAATCAGTCAATAAAAATTGAAAAAAGCTGACTGAATCAGCGTTAGCGCAAAAATAACTACCAAAATAAAAGCTGGCACGCCTGCATCAATGTATGTTCATAAAAAAATAACTTTCAGAACAATAAGATAATTAAGCAGGCATACGAACCAACTGCCTAGGATTATCAATCAACAAAAGTACGGACTCCTCAGCGTCTACTTTTGATTTTTCCAGTGAAAATCCGCCTTCAGATTTCCTTCAGTTTCGATGCTGATAATGATTACGTGGCTTCAATGAATGAAGCACGAACTATTAACTCCACTGAAAGGAAATTCAAATGAAAACCACGACTCTTAAAATTGCTGTTGCACTTGCTCTTGCCTCGGTGTCCGCTGTAAATGCGGCTCCCGTCGCACTCACCAGTCTCATCACGATTGCTTACGACCAGCGCGGCAACGATCCGTTCCCGCCTTCGGCCCCGGAAGCAGCCCCGGTTAACGCCAGCCTGATCGCCTACGACCAGCGCGGCAATGACCCCTTCCCGCCTTCGGCTCCGGAAGCAACCACAGTCAACGGCGGCCTGATCGCCTACGATCAGCGCGGCAACGATCCCTTCCCGCCTTCGGCTCCAGAAGCCGGTGACACCGGATCAGCCTTCAAGATTGTCTACCACGCGGGTGGAAGTGATCCGTTTCCTCCGTCCGCCCCTGAAGCTGGCCCGACGGCTTGATTTCCTGCCTGGTTCATTCAATCATCCGCCTTGCAAGTCAGGCGGATGATTGTTTTTAACGCGCAACACCCGATACACCAAACGAATCACTGCGATGCGGCTGCTGCTGATTGAAGATGACGAGATGATAGGCAAAAGTATTCGCGAGGGGCTGCGCCGCGAAAACTATGGAGTCGATTGGGTGCGTGACGGGTGGGCCGCGGAACAGTCGTTGACCGCCACTGACTACGATCTACTCATTCTGGACCTGGGTTTGCCAAGAATATCTGGCCTCCAGGTTCTGAAAAATGCCCGCCAAAAAGGCAGAAAAGTGCCTGTATTGATCATTACTGCCCGGGATGGCGTCGAAGACCGCGTCAACGGCCTTGATGCCGGAGCAGATGATTACCTGGTCAAACCTTTCAGCATGTCCGAGCTCGGCGCCAGGGTTCGCGCCCTGCTCAGGCGCAGCGCGGGACAGGCAGCACCCGTATACCGGCAAGGGGAACTGGAACTGAATCCGCTTACCCGGGAAGTGTTGTTCAGCGGAAAAACCGTACCACTGTCCCAAAGAGAGTTTGCAATTCTTGAAAGCTTGATGCGGCATCCTGGCACCGTGATATCGAGATCCAGTCTCGAGCAAAGTGTGTACGCATGGGGACAGGAAGTCGAAAGCAATGCCGTGGAAGTCCATATCTCCAATTTACGAAAAAAACTATCGCCTAAACTGATTCAGACCGTACGTGGTGTTGGCTACAAGATTTCCACTGAATGAACTCATCGATCAGAAAACGTTTACTGTGGGCGCTGTTGTTAACCTTGATTGTGTTGGCAACAGGCGCAAGTTGTGTGACATACACCCGCGCGCGCTCTGATGTGGATAAATTGTTCGATTACGAAATGAAGCAAATGGTCTATACACTGGCCACTCATATCGCCTCACATCCCGAACTGGCGGATGAACCTCTGCTCCGCCTTGAGCATGATTTTGTGACTCAAGTCTGGAACAAGGACGGTAAATTACTATTCTCTTCTCGGCCAGATTCTGGGCCAAAAAATGTCTTGTCTGTCGGATTTTCAGACTATGGCGGCCCCAATGGCTGGCGCACATTTACGACCACTGCGGGAAATTACATACTGCAAGCCGCACAAAAACAGTCTCTACGCGGGGAATTAGCTGCTGACATTGCTTTGAATGCAATGCTACCCATTTTGGCAATAGTGCCATTAGGCGGCATAGCCATCTGGCTGTTATTAGGCTACGGCCTTTCTCCATTGCGCCACATCGCACGCGAAGTTGAGTTGCGCGATCCAGCTTTGCTGACCCCACTGACATTCGTCAATCAACCCGCCGAAATCGCTCCTTTGGTCAAATCCCTGAATGATCTGCTGGCCAGGCTTGATCGAGCACTCAGAGTGGAACGCGAATTTATTGCCGATGCCTCTCACGAGTTGCGGTCGCCAATCACCGCTTTGCAACTGCAGATTGAATTACTGGAAACCACACAAGATGATTCACAACGCAAAGAATTAACGGCGGATATCCGCTCAGGAATCGAACGGTTTAGTCGCTTGATTGAGCAAATTTTACTGTTAGCCCGGCTTGATCCAGACTATGGGGGCACCTTCGAGGCCATTGATTTACAGGATTCAATAACCGAAATCATTGAAAGCCTGCAGCCTTTGGCGACAGCAAAAAACATTGAACTGACCAAAACAATTTCAACAACTGCCTCCATCACCGGAGATACCGGAAGTATGAGAGCCCTGTTACGCAATCTGGTCGATAACGCGATTCGTTACACCCCTGCCTACGGCGCCGTGCATGTGGAATTGACAACCTCTG
Source organism: Burkholderiales bacterium (assembly GCA_019751125.1). Lineage (GTDB taxonomy): Bacteria > Pseudomonadota > Gammaproteobacteria > Burkholderiales > SG8-41. The sequence continues at coordinate 10,790 of JAIENU010000144.1, forward strand.
CAGATCATTACCAGATCAAAGTATTGGATACCGGCCCAGGTATGCCCGAAGAAACCTTGGGCAAAGCTTTTGCCCGTTTTTATCGGGGCGCCAATGATGGCGGCGGTACCGGGCTGGGGCTTGCCATCGCCCGGCGTGCAGCAGACCGGCTCGGCGCACGGCTATCGCTAGCCAATCGCCACCCGGGCACCGGCCTTGAAGCAACCATAAACGTTGATATTCCATCAATGCCGGTAAATAAAGATGGCAAATCAGCCGTTAAACCTTCGCAGCGGCTTTTTGAAGAACAGAAAAGCACTTGATTGCAGTCTGACTGATTTCTCGGATAAACTTGTTGGCATGTGGTTGATTCTCCGAAAATTGCTGGTTTCTGCGCTGCTGGTGATCCTGCCCATGCAGGGTATCGCCGCAGCCGTAGCATCCATGCCTGAGACCTGTCACTCCACAAGTGAAGAAACCGCAGCTGCAATAACGGCCGCTACGGATACCAACCAAGCTTTTTCATCGGATAACAGTAATACACCCGACGAATACAATGGCCACCTCTGCTGTCATTACTCGGTCGGCGCCTTAAACAATAACCTGCTGGTGAATTTCCCCCAGCCTCCCTCCTCCTACTTGATATCAATGTCGCCTGGCTCCTTGCCAGACTTCAAAGAATCGCAGTTCCGCCCGCCCAGGGCCTGATCCCCCTTCCATCACGAATTTAGGTTCGCGCATTTTTAATGCGCGACTCGTGTGTTGCGCATCTCATGCGCATCCGGAATGAGGATCATCATGTCTCCACGATTTATTTCAGTGCTTTTTGCACTGATCGTAGTCCCGTTTACAAGTCACGCAGCCCAGCCTGAGCCAGGCTCTGGACCACTTTCTGCGGATGTTTCCGTTCGTCCGCCAGTTTATGAGTCTGCATTTACCGGTTACCGGCGCTATGCAGACGAAAAACTTGCCGGATGGCGGGAAGTGAATGAGGAGGTTGGACGCGTCGGTGGCCACATCGGCATTTTTGGTGGTGGAGGACATGCCGGGCATGGCGCCTCCAGCAAACCTGCAGTCAATACGCCACCGTCTGGACAAAAGCCCCAGCCTGCATCACCCATGCACGGCAAGGGTCATGAGGGAATGATGAAATGAAACCAATCACTCAAAGATTAAATAATCCTGGCGCCAGGATCGGGGCTGCGTTTGCCTTGGTCGCATTGCTTGGTGGTTGTGCAACTTTTTCTGAAGACGGCGGCACTCGCAATGTTGCCGAGGCTGTCAGCAACCGAGGTGTCACTCAATCGTCAACGTGGATAAAAACCGATGCCGATGCAGAACGAGTTGCTGATGTTGTGCGCAAGCTGCTCGCACAACCCCTGGGCGTGGAATCCGCCGTACAGATAGCCCTGCTCAACAACCGCGGGCTGCAGGCACGTTATGCAGAACTCGGTATCGCCGAGGCGGATCTGGTCCAGGCGGGCCGATTGACAAATCCTGGATTCTCGTTCGGGCGGTTGCACAGGGCTGATGATGTCGTGTACGAGCGGTCTTATTTGTTTGATCTGATGGGTCTGATCACGATGCCCATGCGCAAGCAAATCGAACAAGGCCGTTTTGTTGCGACACAAAATCGCGTTACCGCCGAAGTGCTGCAGCTGGCTGTCGATACACGCAGGGCATGGATACGCGCAGTCTCCGCCCAGCAGGCTGCGAATTACGCTGAGCAGGTCAGGGCTTCTGCCGAAGCTTCGGCGGAGTTGACACGCCGGATGGCCAGCGTCGGCAACTTCAGCAAACTGGATCAAGCGCGAGAACAGGCCTTCTACGCAGAAGTTACAGCTCAATTGGCAAGAACGCGAAGAGCTGCCGTCGCCGAACGCGAAACACTAACCCGTTTGCTGGGCCTATGGGGCGAAAACATCACCTACCGCCTGCCTGAGCGTTTGCCCGATCTGCCGAAAGATTTGCGCGAGATCAAGGATATTGAACGCATAGCCATGCAGCAACGCCTTGACTTACAAGCCGCGGTGAGGGAAGCCGAAGCATTGGCGCGCAGTTTCGGGCTGACTCAATCGACCCGTTACTTCAGCGTGCTGGAAGGGCGATATATGCGCAACAGTGAAAGCCTTGCACCGCGCCAGACCGGTTGGGAAATCGAGTTGCGGCTCCCCATTTTCGACTCAGGCTCTGCTCGTGTTGCCAGGGCGGAATACATGCATCAGCAGGCTGTCAACAGGGCTGCTGATCTTGCTGTGCGTGCGCGATCTGAAGTTCGTGATGCTTGGAACGGCTGGCGTACAAGCTACGATCTGGCACGTCACTACCGCGATGAAGTCGTGCCCTTGAGAACCCGTATTAGCGAAGAAACCCTGCTTCGCTACAACGGGATGCTGATGAGTGTATTTGAGCTGCTCGCCGAATCACGTCAGCAAATCAGCGCCGTAGTTGAAACCATCAATGCCCAGCGGGATTTTTGGCTGGCCGATGCCTCGCTTCAGTTCGCGATTTCAGGTCGCTCGCCGGGTGCAATGCCTGCCGCCGCCGCTGCCGCACCTGCTGCGGCTCAACCACACTAAGGTCAATCATCATGAATAATCGCCGTCATTTTTTACGTACTTCAGGAGCCGCCCTCCTCGGCGCCGCCACGGTCAGCCGAGCCGCACAGGGCTCAGTGCCTGAGGCGCCGACACAATCCAAGCCTGACACCCAACCGCCGCTCATGCCCGCGAACGGCCGCCCTTACAACCCGGTGGTGACGCTTAACGGCTGGACCCTGCCTTGGCGCATGAACAACGGCTGGAAGGAATTTCATCTCGTTGCGGAACCCGTGCGCCGCCAAATCGCGCCTGGTATGACCGCACATCTGTGGGGTTATAACGGTCAATCACCGGGCCCCACCATCGAGTGCGTCGAGGGCGACAAAGTGCGCATCTTTGTCACCAACAAATTGCCGGAAAAAACCACTATCCACTGGCACGGCATCCTGCTGCCCAACGGCATGGACGGTGTCGGCGGGTTGAATCAGCCGCAGATTCCTGTGGGCAAGACCTTCGTCTATGAATTCGAGATGAAGAAATCCGGCACCTTCATGTACCACCCGCATGCCGACGAGATGGTGCAGATGGCAATGGGCATGATGGGATTTTTTGTGGTGCATCCAAAGAACCCGAACTTCATGAAGGTTGATCGAGACTTTGTGTTCTTGCTTAATGCTTTTGATATCGAGCCCGGTGCCTACACGCCAAAAATCGCAACAATGCTCGACTTCAATCTGTGGTGCTGGAACTCAAGAGCCTTCCCTGGCGTGGACCCGTTTGTGGTGCGTAAAAATGACCGGGTTCGTATCCGCTTTGGCAATCTGACAATGACCAACCACCCGGTACACATGCACGGCTACGACTTCGAGGTCACCTGTACCGATGGTGGCTGGGTACCGAAATCGGCGCGCTGGCCTGAGGTATCGATCGATGTTGCCGTGGGCCAGATGCGTGCCTTCGAGTTTGTCGCTAGCGAGCCTGGTGACTGGGCAATCCACTGCCACAAATCGCATCACACCATGAATGCGATGGGCCACGATGTGCCGACAATGATCGGTGTTGACCACCGCGGCGTCGCCGAAAAGATCATCAAGCTTGTCCCTGACTACATGGTGATGGGAGAGCGCGGCATGGCTGATATGGGGGAGATGGAAATGCAGATTCCCGATAACACATTGCCGATGATGACCGGTACCGGACCATTCGGTCCCATCGAAATGGGTGGCATGTTCAGCGTGGTCAAGGTGCGTGAAGGTCTCGCACGCGATGACTACAAGGACCCCGGTTGGTACAAACATCCGCCGGGAACGGTGTCCTATGAGTGGACAGGCGCCACGCCTGCGGTAACACAGGCAAAACCGCAAGCTGCTTCACGCAATACCCGTACGGATCAAGAAATCAAAGTACGCAAACCTGCTGGCGGCCATTCTAGCCATTAATTTTACCAATTAAATCAAGGAGTTAATATGAAATACTTTATCGCTGCACTGACCGCCCTGATGATCTCCACTACACCGCAGGCTTGGGCACATGGAGATGCGAAACACGCACCCGCAAAGAAAAAAGCCATTTCCACGGAAGAAAAAGCTTTTGGCCGCGAAGGTGATCCACAAAAGGCTTCACGCACCATCAATGTCGATATGAGCGACAAGATGCGCTTCTCGCCAGAGACGGTCACGGTGAAGCAGGGTGAAACCATCAAATTCGTCGTAAAAAATTCCGGGAAAATCATGCACGAATTCGTGCTTGGCACGATGAAGGAACTGAAGGAACACGCCGACATGATGAAAAAACATCCCGGCATGGAACATGATGAACCTTATATGGCCCATGTTGCACCGGGTAAAACAGAGACCATTACCTGGCAGTTCACCAAGCCGGGCACCTTCAACTTTGGCTGCCTGATTGCCGGCCACTTTGAAGCCGGCATGATCGGAAAGCTCACGGTTAATTGATCGACCTCAACTTGAAAAAGTTGTGACCAGAATTTCTGGGCCACAACTTATTTCAAATTTTGCAATTCCTGAAACGTATCAGACAAAGGATTCCATCATGAAAAACTCAACTCAAATCTTTCTTGCTGTCACGGGATTGGCGGTTATTACTCCGTTAGCTGCGCAAACTACTGATCATGGAGCACATCATCCAGCCAGCGCTCAGACAAGCAAAGTCGCTGCGCAAGAGCTGACCGATGGCGAAGTCCGCAAGGTCGATATGGAAACCAAAAAAATCACCATCCGCCACGGCCCGATCCAAAATCTTGGCATGCCACCGATGACGATGGTATTCCAAACCTCGAACCCTGCCTTGCTGGACAAAGTCAAATCAGGAGACAAAGTCAGGTTCGCTGCAGAAAAGGCTGGCGGCGCCTTTGTGGTTACCCATATCGAAACTGCCAAATAAAAAGCATGAATGTATTGCCGTCCCAATGACAGATCGTTCACGCTCGATTCTCGATTACAGGCAACTGGCGTCCACATACGACGCCAGTTGCAAAAGGATCGGGCATATTCGCGAGGCCGCAATAGATGCTCTTGTACTTCAGCCCGGGCAAACGGTTGTGGATATTGCCTGCGGAACAGGCGCTACATTGCTGGAGCTATCCGAGAGAGTCGGTCCAGAAGGCAAAGTCATTGGCATTGACCATAGCCCGGAAATGGTCGAGGTGGCCCGGCAACGGGTATCGCTATCGACTGCAAAGAATATCGAGCTGCTGGTTGAGCCAATTGAATCCGCCTGCTTCAACGGAAAGGCTGACGCACTATTTTTTTGCTTTTCTCATGATGTATTGCAATCAAAAGAAGCACTTCGCAATATATTTTCATCGACGTCTTGTGGTGCCCGTGTCGTCACGGTAGGTACAAAACTGCTCACCTCATGGTGGGCAGGGCCTCTCAACAGCTGGATTCACTGGCGCGGGAGACGATATCGGACGACTGAGCAGGGACTGGCACAGCCCTGGAAACCGCTTCAGGAATATTGCCCAGACATTAGGATCACGAACACCTTCAACCTTGGCACAAGCTACCTCGCAGAAGGAACGTTCACCACATATATCACCGATCACTAAAAAATATCGCACATTCAGTGAAGCCCCGAACAACAAGAATGGCTGTGATTGGCGCAGCTGCGGTTACTTTGCTGCTTCTCGCAGGCATCATCATATCTATGAAAATAGACGGCCCTCCGACGCGAGCAGACCCTGACAACCTGTCACAAGTCTCGGTTGGCAAACGCTTGTACGAGATCCATTGCGCAGCGTGTCACGGCGCCCGGCTTGAAGGCCAGCCCGATTGGCAAAAAAGACTGGCTAACGGACGCATGCCTGCCCCACCCCACGACGCCACCGGGCATACTTGGCACCACACGGACTCGCTGCTGTTTAATATCACGAAATATGGTTTGCTGCCAGGCAAGTATGCTCCGCCCGACTATCGCAGTGACATGCCAGCTTTTATTGGCACCCTCTCTGATGAAGAAATCTGGGCCGCTCTGGCCTATATCAAGTCATTCTGGCCAAACGAAATCCGCAAAACGCAGCGCGATTTGACCTTGCATAAACACTAATGCATCAAGAAAACTTCTGGGCGCTTTACAAAGACCCAAGCAATACAAAATTTTTAAACTAATGCAGCGCTGTCATGGTTAGAGATATAACGGGTTTACCCACTTCAGCAATAAATTGAATATCCCGGAGCAACAACATGACCTGGCTGATGACCAAATACTTCTTGACCGCGCTGGTTGTCGTGGTGGTTTCCGAACTGGCCAAGCGCAGCGACAAGATCGGTGGTTTTGTCGCCGTGCTGCCGCTGGTCACCTTACTCACCCTGATCTGGCTTTATCTCGAACAGCAGCCGCAAGAAAAAATCGCCAACCACGCCTGGTACACCTTCTGGTATGTCGTGCCGACCCTGCCGATGTTTCTGCTGTTCCCGGTGCTGCTGCCGAAGCTGGGCTTCTGGCTGACCCTGATCGTGTGCGTTGCATTTACTGTCATCTTCTTTAGCCTGTTTGCCCTGCTGGTCAAACCATGGGGCATCAAGCTGCTCTGATTTTTTATCAATAAAACAAATACTTATATCGATCATATCTTCACCCTAGCCCTCCCCCCCCAGCTCGACCACCCGGTTCGGCGGAATGTGAAGTAGTCGGTGACACTGCCGGCGTTGCGCGCCAATCTGGCAAACAGCGCATAGAGCTGCAGTGCGGCGGGACCGCAGTGAATCGCCCCGGGATTCGGGTAACCAGTTAGGCACAAATCTGTGCACTTCTATCAGGTGTTGATCTTCCAACTTGCTTCCATGCCCCCACGCTCTTAACATCCAGAAATGCGTTTCTCCCTTAACCTCCGCAAATGGCTTACCGCCTGCGCCCTCGGCTTCATGCTGCTGGCGCAACAGTCCGTTGCAGCCTATTCCTGCCCGGCAAGCCTGCAGGACATGGCTCAGGCTGCGGCGGCGATGCCGGATTGCGAGGACAGCACCGCGATTTCTGCGTTGTGTCTGAAGCACTGCGATTCGGGTAACGAAGCGCCCGGACTTGCCGATGTCGCATGGACCGCCATTGTCGTGCCTCAATTGCATTACTTCGTTGTTCAAACCGTGATTGCGCCCCACGCAATCGATATCCGGCAGCAGCATCTAGTCTACGCTCCATCCCCGCCGTTGATCCTGCGGCTGCAGCGCTTCCTGATCTGATCCTCCGTGCAGTGTTTTGACGGTGGCCGCATTGCGGCTGCCGGACATTGTCACGCGGAGGATTTATGCGTAATCGTTTTCCTGTATCAGCAGCAGTACTGTTCATACTCGTTGCATCCAGCTTGCCGTTATCGGCGCAAGCCGCGGCGCCCCTCAGCCTCACCGAAGCACTGGCCATTGCCGACCGCGAATCCTCGCTGCTCGCGGCGCAGCGCTCGGCCATCTCCGCCGCTAAAGAAACGGCCGTTTCGGCGCGCGAACTGCCAGATCCCAAGCTGAAATTCGGCATCGATAACCTCCCGGCGGACGGCCCCGACCGCTACAGCCTGACGCGTGACTTCATGACCATGCGCAAAATCGGCGTGGCGCAGGAATTCGTCCGCGATGAGAAACGCGAAATCAAGGGCAAGCGTGCGGAGAATGAACTGCAGCGGGAGCAGGCCATGCTCGGCGACGCGCGGGCCGCTCTGCGGCGTGACGTCGCACAGGCATGGATCGAACGCTATTTTGCCGAACGCATGGTAAAAATCGTTGACGAGCAATACGCGGAAACGGATCTACAGCGGGAGTCCCTGCAGGCGGGGCTGCGCGCAGGCAGGACGCAAGCCGCGGACCTGCTCGCGGTGCAGGTCAATCTGCAATCGCTGCTCGACCGCCGCGCCGAATACCGGCGACAGGCTGCGCGCGCCACCGCCCTGCTGTCGCGCTGGCTGGGCGCGGAAAGCGCACGACCGCTTGCCGCGCTGCCGGATCGCCTGCTCCCGGCACAGCACCGCGATGTCGCAACACATGCGGAAAACCATCCGCATCTGCAGACACTTGAGCGACAGATCGAGGTCGCGCGCAACGATGCAGCACTCGCCCGGGTCGCGAACAAACCGGACTGGGGTCTCGAAGTGGCTTATGCCCAGCGCGGACCGCAGTACTCCAACATGCTGTCGGTGCAGGTGTCGATCGACCTGCCGCTGTTCCAGGCGAACCGGCAGGACCGCAGCGTCGCCGCAAAAATGGCGCAAGTGGAACAGGCGCGCGCCCTCAAGGAAGACGCGCTGCGCCAGCATCTGGCGGAAGCGCAGGCAAGCTGGGCGGACTGGGAGGCGGCCACCGCGCGCCTGCAACGTTTTGATGACACCCTGCTACCCCTCTCCCGCGAGCGCGCGCAACTGGCGCTCGCCGCCTACCGCGGCGGACAAGGGCCGCTCGCCGGCGCACTTGAAGCGCGCCGCGTCGAAATCGAACTTCGTTTGCAGCAATTGCAACTCGCCGCCGAACAGGGCCGTGCCTACGCCCAATTGCTCTACTTCCTGCCGCAGGAGAACCGATAATGAAACGCAACATCACCCTGTTGATCGTGGGCGGACTCGCTCTTGCCGGCGCCGGCATGGCCGGCGGTTACTGGTACGCCATGCAGCGCATGGGCAGCATGACTACTCCGCAACCGGTAACTACCGCAGATGCAGCACCCGACGCACCGTCTGAGGGCGAACGAAAACCGCTGTACTGGCATGACCCGATGATCCCGGGCCCCAAATTCGACAAACCGGGCAAGTCACCCTTCATGGACATGCAACTGGTGCCGGTTTATGCCGATGCCGGCGCCGACCAGGGCAGCGTCAGCATCAGCCCGCGCACGGTGCAGAATCTCGGCATCCGCACCGTCGAAGTGACGACGGGGCGCATGAACACCGGCCTGACAACGGTCGGTGCAGTCAGCATCGACGAACGCACGATGGTGACGGTACAATCCCGCGTCAACAGTTATATCGAAAAACTCCATGTGCGCGCCCAGTACGATGGCGTCGCGCGCGGCCAGCCGCTGGCGGAAATCTATGCACCGGAATGGCTGGCGGCGCAGGAGGAATATCTCGCGCTCAAACGCAGTGCGCAAACCGGCGTCAGCGATCTGGCACAGGCGGCGCGCCAGCGGCTGCTGTTGCTCGGCATCGCGGAACAGCAGATCAGGAATATTGAGCAAAGCGGCAAGGCTGATGCACGCATCACGCTGTCGGCACCCGTCGGCGGCCTGGTCTGGGAACTCGGCGCCCGCGACGGCATGGCGGTCAGCCCGGGGCTCACGCTGTTCCGGCTGGTGAGCCTCGATTCGGTGTGGATCAACGCCGAGATCCCGGAAACCGATGCTGCGCTGGTCAAACCCGGCGCAGTGGTCGTTGCACGCGCCGCGACGTTCCCGGAACAAACCTTCAACGGCAAAGTCGCGGCATTGCTGCCCGACGTCAATGCCACCACACGCACCCTCAAAGCCCGCATCGTAATCGCCAACCCCGGCGGTCGTTTGAAACCCGGCATGTTCGCCACGTTGAGTTTCGCCAGCACCGACAAACCCGCGCTGATGGTGCCGTCGGAAGCGGTGATCCACACCGGCACGCGCGCCGTCGCCATCGTCGCCGAGGGCGACGGCAAATTCCGTCCGGTCGATATTGAAACCGGGCGCGACAGCGGCGGCATGACCGAAATCCGCAAAGGCCTGACCGCAGGGCAGCGGGTCGTCGCCTCCGGTCAATTCCTGATCGATTCCGAAGCCAGTCTTAAAAGCACGCTGACCCGGCTGGAGAAAGTCCAGGGCAACCCCGCCAATGATCCGCCCGGCGGTGGCCATGTCGGCAACGCCAGAATCAATGCCGTGGACAGCAGCGTCGGCAAAATCGACATCAGCCATGGCCCCATTCCTTCCATGCAATGGCCGGCGATGACCATGGGCTTTCGTGTCGATGACAAGACCCTGCTGCAGGGCCTGAAAGCCGGGGACAGGATCAATTTTGAAATGCGCGGCGAGCCGGACAAGGACGGCAATTACATCATCACCCGCATCCAGCCTGATTTCAGCAGGGACAAAAAATGATCGCGCGCCTGATCCGCTGGTCCATCCTCAACCGTTTCCTGGTGCTGCTGGCGACGGTCATCATCGCCGCCTGGGGCATATGGTCCATGCTCAAGACCCCGCTCGACGCGATCCCCGACCTGTCCGACGTGCAGGTCATCATCCGCACCACTTACCCGGGACAGGCGCCACAGATCGTCGAGGATCAGGTCACTTATCCGCTGACCACCACCATGCTCTCGGTGCCCGGCGCAAAAACGGTGCGCGGTTATTCCTTCTTCGGCGATTCATTCGTTTATGTCCTGTTCGAGGACGGCACTGATCTTTACTGGGCGCGCTCGCGCGTACTCGAATACCTCAATCAGGTGCAAGGACGGTTGCCGGCGCAGGCCAAACCGGCTCTGGGCCCGGATGCCACGGGGGTGGGCTGGATTTACGAATACGCCGTGGTCGACCGCAGCGGACGCAATGACATCGCGCAGTTGCGCGCACTGCAGGACTGGTTTCTCAAATACGAACTGAAATCGGTGCCCAACGTCGCCGAAGTCGCCTCGGTGGGCGGCATGGTGCGCCAGTACCAGATCGTCCCCGACCCCGACCGCCTGCGCGCCTACAACATTCCGCTGTCGCGGGTGATTGCCGCGGTGCGCGCCGCCAACCAGGAAGCCGGCGGCGCGGTGCTCGAACTCGGTGAAGCCGAGTACATGGTGCGCGTGCGCGGCTACCTGAAAACGCTGGACGATTTCCGCGCGATACCGGTGTCAACCGGCGATGGCGGCACGCCCGTGCTGCTGAAGGACGTGGCGCGCATCCAGGTTGGTCCCGAGTTGCGCCGCGGCATTGCCGAACTCGACGGCGAAGGCGAAACCGTCGGCGGCATCATCATCATGCGCCAAGGCAAAAACGCGCTGGAGACGATCGAGGCTGTAAAAGCCAAAATCGAAGCGCTGAAACCCGGGCTGCCGCCGGGTGTTGAAATCCTGCCCGTCTACGACCGCTCCAGCCTGATTGAGCGCGCGATCACCCATCTGCGCGACAAACTGGTCGAGGAATTCATCGTGGTGGCGATGGTGTGTTTTGTCTTCCTGTTCCACCTGCGCTCCAGCCTCGTTGCCATCATCACGCTGCCGCTCGGCATCCTGATCGCCTTCATCGTCATGCGTTACCAAGGCGTCAACGCCAACATCATGTCGCTGGGCGGTATTGCCATCGCCATCGGCGCGATGGTCGATGCCGCAGTGGTAATGATCGAAAACGCGCACAAACATCTGGAAGCGTGGCGGCATGCGCATCCCGACGCAACACTGCAGGAACAGGAACGCTGGCGGCTGATCGGTGACGCCGCAGCGGAAGTCGGTCCGGCGTTGTTCTTTTGTTTGCTGATCATCACGCTGTCGTTCATTCCGGTGTTTGCACTCGAAGCGCAGGAAGGTCGGCTGTTCTCGCCGCTCGCCTTCACCAAGACCTACGCCATGGCGGCGGCGGCCGGTTTGTCGGTGACGCTGGTGCCGGTGCTGATGGGATACTGGATCCGCGGCCGGATACCCGATGAAAATAACAATATAATCAATAGCTTACTGATATCCCTCTATCGGCCACTGCTGGCCGCGGTATTGCGCTTTCCACGCAGCACACTGGCGATCGCCGCAGTGCTGCTGGTGATCAGCGTCTTCCCGGCCACGCGCCTGGGCGGCGAATTCATGCCACCGCTCGATGAAGGCGATGTGCTCTACATGCCCAGCGCCCTGCCCGGCCTGTCCGCGGGCAAGGCCGCGGACATCCTGCAACTGACTGACCGCCTGATCAAAAGCGTGCCCGAAGTCGCGCGCGTGTTCGGCAAGATCGGCCGCGCCGAAACCGCCACTGATCCGGCGCCGCTGGAAATGGTCGAAACCACGATCCAGTTCAAACCGAAAAGCGAATGGCGTCCGGGCATGACCCGGGACAAACTGATCGAGGAACTCGACCGCGCGGTGCAGGTTCCGGGTTTGACCAACATCTGGGTGCCTCCCATCCGCAACCGCATCGACATGCTCGCCACCGGCATCAAAAGCCCGCTGGGCATCAAGGTCTCCGGCCCTGATCTGGCGCAAATCGAACGCGTGACACAGGAGATTGAACGCGTGGTGAAGACCGTGCCCGGCGTCACTTCGGCGCTCGCCGAGCGGCTGACCGGTGGTCGCTACATCGACATCACCATCGACCGCCTGACCGCAGCACGTTACGGCATGAACATCAATGATGTGCAGGACATCGTATCAGCCGCGGTCGGCGGTGAAAACATCGCCGAAACCGTCGAAGGCCTGCAGCGCTTCCCGATCAGCGTGCGTTATGCGCGCGAACTGCGCGACTCCGTCGAAAAACTGCGCGACCTGCCCATTGTCACCGAACGCGGTGCCCAGATCACAATGGGCACGCTCGCCAAAATCGCCATCGTTGACGGTCCGCCGATGCTGAGGAGCGAAAACGCGCGACTCTCGGGCTGGGTGTATGTCGATCTGCGCGGCCGTGATCTGCAATCGGTGGTTGATGATGCACAGCGTGCGGTGCGCGAACAGGTCAAGCTGCCTGCTGGCTATTCGGTGGCGTGGTCCGGCCAGTTTGAATATCTGGAACGCGCCAAAAAACGCCTGGCGCTGGTCGTCCCGTTCACGCTGGTGATCATTTTTGTGCTGCTTTATCTGACATTCCACCGCATCGGTGAAGCGCTGCTGATCATGGCAACGGTGCCGTTTGCGCTGAGCGGCGGGCTGTGGCTGATGTGGCTGCTGGGCTACAACATGTCAGTGGCGTCCGCCATCGGTTTCATCGCGCTGGCGGGCGTCGCAGCGGAGTTCGGCGTGATCATGCTGCTCTATCTGCGCCATGCGCTGGACAAACGCATTGCTGCCGGCGAAGCCTTCAGCATCGGCATGGTCACAGCGGCGATCACCGAAGGCGCGGTGCTGCGCGTGCGCCCGAAAGCGATGACCGTTGCAGTGATCGTCGCCGGCTTGCTGCCGATCATGTGGTCCAGCGGCACTGGCGCCGAAGTCATGCAGCGCATTGCTGCACCGATGATCGGCGGCATGATCACCGCGCCGCTGCTGTCGATGCTGGTGATCCCGGCGGCGTGGCTGTTGATGCGGCGGCATGGTGCGCAGCGACATTGAATAACATGATAAGCAAAACGATCTCAATGAAGATGGCAGGCAATTTCGATAAGGATTTCGCGGTGATGATGAAAGATCATCATTTAGGTGTGATTGCTAAGGCACTGACCGGGCTTAAGAGTGGCAAGGAAAAGAAGCTGCAACAGATGGCACAAAAATGATACGGGATCAGAAAAAGGAAATTAATTAACTTGACCAATAGCTTGCCGACCATAAGTAATCCGACGTGTTACGGTAACTCTTAATCGGCCACAAAATGGAAGCACCCGATGCCGGCGGCAAGCTGCAGGTTACAATCTCTTACCCCTCTAAGCTGCCGAATAAATCCGAACATGAGCCTGTCTGAATATTTCATCGTTTCCCGCGGCGAAGTCCGCATTGCAGTGCATGCCGAAGGCCGCGGTCCGCGCGTGGTGATGATGCCTTCGCTTGGCCGCGGTGCCGCCGATTTTTTCGACATCGCGAAACGCCTCGCCGCCGCCGGCCTGCGCGCGCTGTGCCCGGAACCGCGTGGCCTCGGCGGCAGCAGCGGTCCGCTGACCGGCATCACGCTGCATGATTTCGCCGATGACATCGCAGCGGTGATCCGCCACGACGGCGGCGAACCGACCGTGGTCGCCGGCCATGCCTTCGGCAACTTCGTCGCACGCACAATGGGTGCCGACCATCCGCAGCTGACCCGTGCCGTGGTGCTGCTCGCCGCAACCCACACCTGGCCGCTGGCACCGGAATTGCGCGACTCGATCAACAAATGCCATCAGATGGATCTGCCTGAAGCCGAACGGCTGAAACATCTGCAGCATGTATTTTTTGCCGCCGGCAACGATGCCAGCGTCTGGCTCGAAGGCTGGGACGAAGAGGTGATGCACGCCGAGCGTGACGCTACCGAGGCGACACCGAAGCCGGAATGGTGGACCGCGGGCAAGGCGCCGGTACTGGATGTGTTGTCGCTGCAGGATCCGCTGTCGCCGCCGGACAGCATTTACACCTATCGCGACCAGTGGGGCGCGGACCGCGTCACCATCGCCCGCATCGACAATGCCGCACACGCGCTGCTTCCGGAACAACCGGCCGCCGTCGCGCAGGCGATCATCGACTACGTGAAAAAACTGCCGTGAAGCTCTACTGGTCTTCACGCTCGCCCTTCGTGCGTAAGGTGATGGTGTTCGCGCATGAATGCGGTCTGGCATCGCAGCTGAAACTCGAGCGCACGCTGGTGGCGATGAATAATCCCAACCGCGGGCTGCTGAAAACCAACCCCACCGGCAAGATCCCGACACTGGAACTCGATGACGGCCGCGCGCTGTACGACTCGACGGTGATCTGCGAATACCTCGACAGCGTTCAGCAGGGCCAGCGGCTGTTTCCCGCCGCAGGCCAGGCGCGCTGGACCGCGCTGCGCCGTCACGCGCTGGGCAACAACCTGACCGACAACCTGATGCTGTGGCGCAATGAACTGCTGCGCCCCGCCACGCAGCAGTCGCCTGAAACACTGGCGGCCTTTAATCTGAAGGTGCGTAATGCCCTGGACGCACTCGAATCCGAGGCCGAAGCACTGGCACGGGATCCGCTGTCAATCGGACATATCGCGATCGCGGTCGCACTGAGCTACATTGATTTCCGTTTTGCCGCGATGGGCTGGCGCGACGGCCACCAGCACCTTGCCCGCTGGTACGGGGAATACTCGCAACGGCCGGCGATGCGCGAAACGGCCTTCGTCGATCAGTAAGACGGCCACAAACCGCTCCGCAACACTGTCCAAGAACAAAAAATACCGAGGAGAACATGATGCAAGCCAGAACACTCACTCCGCTGCTGCCCCCGCTTTTTGCCGCACTCTTCGCCGCACCCGCCCTGCCGGTGCTGGCGCAAAACTATCCGGTGAAACCGGTGCGCATGGTCGTGCCCTTCCCGCCCGGCGGCCCCACTGACATCGTCGCGCGACTGATGGCGCCGAAAATGGCCGAAGCGATGGGCCAGCAGGTCATCGTCGACAACCGCGGCGGCGCCGGCGGCGCGATCGGCACTGAACAGGTGGCGAAGTCGCCAGCCGACGGCTATACGCTGGTGATGGGCACCATCGGCGGACTCGCGGTGGCGAAAAGCCTGAACCCCAAGCTGGGTTACGACACGCTGCGCGACCTCACGCCGATCACCCAGAGCGTGACCGTGACCAGCGTGCTGGTGACCCACCCCTCGGTGCCGGCCAAAAACGTCAAGGAACTGCTGGCGCTGGCGAAGAACAGCGGCAAGAAACTCAATTACGCCTCGTCAGGCAACGGCACCATCACCCACCTCGCCGGCGAACTGCTGAAGCTGATGGCCAAGGTCGATATCACCCACGTTGCCTACAAGGGCGGCGCACCGGCACTGGTCGCGCTGGTTTCCGGCGAAGTCGATCTGAGCTACGAGAACAGCCTGATCATCACGCCGCACATCAAGTCGGGCAAGGTCAAAGGACTCGCCGTCACCGGTGCAAAGCGTTCGGCACTGCTGCCGGAACTGCCGACCATCGGCGAGACCCTGCAAGGTTACAGCGCCAATGGCTGGTACGGCCTGCTCGCACCGGCCGGCACACCACGGCCGGTGATCACCCGACTGCATGCCGAAGCGGTGAAGGCGCTGCGTTCACCGGATGTGTCCGACAAACTGGGAGGCCAAGGCGCCGAACCGGTGGCGAGCACGCCGGAAGAATTCACCGCCTTCATCCGCAGCGAAACCGAAAAATGGGCGAACCTGGTCAAGGCCGCCAACATGCGTACGGATTGAAGGACTTTTATTTACAGGATGGACAGGATGTTCAGGATAAAAACCAAAATTCCTGACGCCATTGATTCCGCCTTTATCCTGCAAATACTGCCCATCCTGTTAATTGCTTTTTGATTTGATTGAATCCATGACCACCCTGCCCGGCACTGCCCCCGACCTCTCCCGCCTGCTTGATCCGCGCGGCGTCGCCATCATCGGCGCCTCGACCGACCTCACCCGCATTGGCGGCCAGCCGATCCGGCTGCTCACCGAATACGGTTACCAAGGCCAGGTCTATCCGGTGAATCCGAAATACACCGAGGTCAAGGGCCTGAAGTGCTACCCCGACATCTCCGCGGTGCCGCAACCCTGCGACGTGGCACTGATCGCGGTCTCCGGCGCGCTGGTTCCCGGCGCCATCGAGCAATGCGGTAAGGCCGGAATCCCCTTCGCCGTGGTGCTCTCCGCCGGTTTTGGCGAAGCCGGTGAAGCGGGCAAGGAACTCAACGACAAGCTGCTCGCCGCGATCAAAAAGAGCGGCGTGCGCGTGGTCGGCCCGAACTGCCTGGGTGTACTCAACCTCGACGCCAACTTCCGCCTCGGTTTCGGCGGCACGCTGCAACTGAAGACACTGAAACCCGGCCCGATCGCGATGGTCACCCAGTCCGGCGGCTTCGGCTTCGGCGTGGTCGCGGTCGGCTGTTATTACGGCCTGGGCTTCAACCATGTGGTGTCCACCGGCAACGAGGCCGACCTCACCGCGCTCGACTGGATGGAATACCTGATTGAGCGCCCCGACGTCGAAATCCTCACCGCCTTCCTCGAAGGCACCACCGAAGGCCGGCGGCTGCGCCGCCTCGGCGCGCGTGCGCTCGAACTCGGCAAGCCGATCCTGATCTGGAAAGTCGGCAACACCGACGTCGGCAGCAAGGCCGCAACCTCGCATACCGCACGACTCACCGCCGGCTACGAACTGTTCCGTACTGCCTTCCGCGAAGGCGGCTTCATCGAGGTGCAGGACGTCGACGACCTGATCGATTACTGCAAGGCCTTCCGCATGAAGAAATTACCGAAAGGTCCGGGCGTCGGCGTGATGACACTCTCCGGCGGCGCCGGCGTACTGCTCGCCGACCGCTGCCATGCCCGCGGCCTGACCCTGCCGCGGCTGACCGACAAGACGCGCGAAACGCTGCGCGGAATCGTCGTCGCCTATGCCTCGAT
>JAIENU010000100.1 GCA_019751125.1 Burkholderiales bacterium
CGCTTGCCGCTCATCAGGCCCATGCATTCGTCCACGGTCTGTTTCGGCCCGACGCAGATCACCTTGTCGGACATGATCTCGCTGACCGCGAGATCGTGCGAGGATTTGCCGAGCAGGATCACCTTGCGGGCATAGTCGCGCTCCGAGATGATGCCGCGCAGCTTGTCGCCGCTCATCACCAGCAGCGCACCGCAGTTTTTCTCGGCCATCATTTTCAGCGCATCGAACACGCTGGACTCCGGAGCCACCGACCACACGCTGCCGCCCTTGCCCTGCAACAACTGGCTGACCGTTCTCATGACTTCTCCTCCGGGAGATACCGGATGCACCGGCTGGAATTCAGTCTACCGAATTCCGCGGGCGGTGCAACGGGTACTGTCAACGTGCAGAAATGGCGTCCGCTTTCTGCAACAGGTTTTGCGCCATGCGGATATTGGCGATGTCCACCAGCCGGCCATCGACCTGCACCGCCCCCTTGCCCTCGCGCGCGGCCTGGGCCATCGCCTCGACTATGCGTCGGGCCTTGGCGACTTCTTCGGCTGACGGGCTGAACACCGCATTGGCGGCCTCGATCTGCGTCGGATGGATTGCCCACTTGCCCTCGAAACCCAGCGCCGCGACACGGCGCGCCGCGGCAAGATAACCCTCGGAATCCTTGAAATCACCGTAGGGGCCGTCAATCGGCCGCAGCCCCCAGGCACGGCAAGCCACCAGCATGCGCACCTGCGCGGCATGCCAGGGATCGGTCTGGTGAAATTCCCGTTTTCCGGCGCCATCCTTGTCCGACAGCACGCCGTATTCCGGATGCAGTCCGCCGATGATAGTGGTGCGGGCGCGGGTCGACGCGGCAAAGTCGCCGGAACCGAAAGCCATCGCCTCAAGCCGGCGGCTGGACTGTGCGATGGCCTCGACATTGGCCAGACCCAGCGCGGTTTCGATCAGCGCCTCGAAGCCGATGCGCTTGCTGCGACCCTGCGCAGTCTCGATCTGCGTCACCAGCATGTCGATAGCATAGAGATCGGCAGCGACGCCGACCTTGGGCACGATCAAAAGGTCTAGGCGCGGACACTGTTCGACCAGATCGACCACGTCGCGGTACATGTAATGGGTGTCGAGACCGTTGATGCGCACCGCCATCACCTTGCGCCCCCAGTCGATGTCATTCAGCGCGGTGACGACATTCCTGCGCGCCTGCGGCTTGTCATCGGGCGCCACCGCATCCTCGAGGTCGAGGAACACCACGTCGGCCGCCGATTTCGCCGCCTTTTCAAAAATCGCGGTGTTGATGCCGGGCACTGCCAGTTCGGAGCGTGTCAGCCGCGGTGTAGCCGGTTCGGGTTGGGTGAAGCTCATCTCAACTCTCCTTGTTCGTGCCCGACATGGACTCAAGCACGGTAATCAGCGCCGAGAGGTCGTCGCGGCCGCGGTCCTGCGCCATCAGCGCATTGATCTGCTGCAGCACCAGGGCCGCGGCCGGCGCGGGCACCTGCGTGCCGTGGGCCAGCTCAAGCACGATGCCGAGATCCTTGTGGTACAGCCGGGTATCGATGCCGTTGGCAAAATTGCGCGACACCATGCGCGCGCCGAACACCTCCATCACCCGGCTCGCCGCGACGCCACCCATCATCACCTCCCGCACCTTGCCCGGATCGGCGCCGAGGCGCGCCGCCAGGTTCAGCGATTCGGCAACGCCCTGGGCCGCGACCAGCAAGGCGAGCTGGTTGCAGGCCTTGGTCACCTGGCCGGCGCCGATGTCGCCGACACGGGTGATGGTCTTGCCCATGCAGGCAAACATCGGCCGCATGCGCTCGAATACCTCCGGCTTGCCGCCGGCCATGATCGACAGCGTCGCCTGCTCGGCGCCCATCGGCCCGCCGGAAACCGGTGCGTCGAGCATTTCAACGCCCTTCGCCGCCAGCGCCGCGGCCAGCGCACGTGCCACCGTCGGCGAAATGGTTTCCATGTCGATGACCACGCTGCCGGCACGCACGCCGTGGATCACGCCCTGCGGCCCTAGCAGCACCTGTTCCACATCGGCGGCGGTGGTAACCATGGTGATCACCACTTCACTCGCTGCGGCGAGTGCCGCCGGCGTTTCATGCGGTGTCGCGCCCGCGGCCACCAGTGGCGCAGCGCTCTCGGCGCGGCGCGCCCAGACGCCAAGCTGATGACCACCCTTCATCAGGTGGCCCGCCATGTGGCGCCCCATCGCGCCCAGTCCGATGAATCCGATGTTCAAAGTCGATCTCCTTATGTGCCGATCCAGCCAAAGGCCATGATCAATGGCAGCGTCAGCCAGAACAATATCGTGCTCCAGCCGATCAGCAAGGCCGCAGCGGCGGAATCCAGCTTGAAGCGGTCGGCCAGCAGCAGTGCGGTCATCATCGCCGGCGTGCTGCCTTCGACAATTGCCGCATATTGCGCCTCGCCCATCCGCGGATAGATCAGCGGCGCGATCAGCCAGACAATCAACGGTGTCAGCAGCAGCTTGACGCCGGCGGTGGCGAGAATCTCGCCGCGCGGCACCAGCTTGCGCCAGGGAATGGTCATGCCGAGCACGAACAGGATCACCGGGATTGTCGCCTGGCCGATAAACTGCGTGGCCTTGACCAGCGGCTGATAGGTCAGCCCCAGCTGCTGGCAGGCGAAACCGGCGAGAAAGGCCCAGATCGGCGGCATGGTGAGCATCACGCCGATCACCGAAGGCTGAGATGTATTGCGGTCCTGCGAACCGAGGCGGGTGGCGATCCAAACCCCAAGCGTCCACACCACCGGCATCGTCATCAGCATGTCGTTGAACACCGCGTAGCGCAGCGCCTCAGCACCAAAAAAGAAAATCAGCACCGGGGCGCCGATGTTGAAGGTGTTGCCGAACATGCCGCCGAGCATCAGCGCGGCGCGGGTCTGGTCGGTCAGCTGCGGCCACAGCGGCAGACGATAGAGCAGCACATACAGCACCGCACCGGAGGCCAGTGAACCGATGCCGACCAGCAGAGGCACCGACAGCAGGTCGAAGCTGATCGGGGTTGTGGATGCCACCGCAAACAGGATGCTCGGATAGAACAGGTACATCACCAGCCGGTTCAGGTCCGAGCGCATCTGCTCGACTTGGGTATCGGGAAAAAACCGCGGCCACAGCGCGCCGGCACAGACCAGCAGCGACAGCGGCAGCATCACCTGCACCATCAGGTCGAACAGTTGCGTGAAGTAATTCATTGCCTGACGCGGCCGAAACCTGAAAATTTATTCAATAAAAACAATGACTTATATTCTATCTATACCCTGCGGCTATTTCCGCGCCTCGGGATTGATCAGATTGGGCGGCAACTGCCCGGTCAGCGCGGCCACCAGGTTGCGCGCGGCGAGCATCGCCATCGCGCGCCGCGTCGCCTCGGTGGAACTGCCGACATGCGGCGCCAGCACCACGTTGTCAAGCTGCAGGAAACCGGGGTGCAGCTTCGGTTCATTCTCATAGACGTCAAGGCCGGCGCCGCGCAGGCGACCGTTTTTCAGCGCATCCACCAGCGCCGCATCATCGACCACACCGCCGCGCGTGGAATTGATCAGGATCGCGCCGTGCTTCATCTTCGCCAGCTGCACGGCGCCGATCAGGTGATGGGTCTGCGGCGAATACGGCACCTGCAGCACGACAAAATCGGATTGCGCCAGCAATTCATCCAGCGTCACATAGGACGCTTTGCATTGGCGCTCGAGTTCCGCCGCGATGCGATTGCGGTTGTGATAGACCACCTTCATTTCAAAACCGCTGGCGCGGCGCGCGATGGCCTGGCCGATGCGGCCCATGCCGACAATGCCCAGCGTCGCATGGTGCACGTCGACACCCAGCCACTGCTTCAACCGCCACCCGGTCCATTCGCGGGCGCGGATGCGGCGCTCGACCTCGGTGATGCGCCGCGCAGTGCCGAGCATCAGCGCCCAGGCCAGGTCGGCGGTGCTGTCATCGAGCACGCCGGGCGTGTTTGTTGCCATTACGCCGTGCGCAGTGCAGGCCGGCACGTCGATGTTGTTGTAACCGACGGCGATGTTCGCCACCGCCCGCAGTTTCGGCGCAGCAGCGAGCAGCGCGGCATCCACCTTGTCGGTCAGCGCGCACATCAGGCCGTCGCAATCCGCAAGCGCGACACCCAGCGCCTGCGGTGCGTACGGTGTATCGGCCTGGTTGTCGATCACCGTGCAATGCTGGCGCAGGTAATCCAGCGTGTCGTCGAACACTTCACGGGTGACCAGGATTTTCGGTTTTGGGCTGCTCATGATGGATTCCGTCAGTAAAAATCAGCGTGCCGTCTGAAACAACCAGTGCGCCGCGCGGATCAGCGCGGCGTCGTTGCCGCGGCGCGCAACCAGCTGCACTCCCAGCGGCAGTCCGTTGCTGCCGCTGAGCAGCGGCAGCGTGATGGCTGGCATGCCGGCGAAGGTCCACAGCGTACAGAATGCAGGGTCGCCGGTCGAGTCGAGTCCCTGCGGCGCGGTACCCGGAACCGCCGGAGTGATGATGGCATCGACGCGCTCAAACAGCGGATCAAACGCTGCATTGACCACCGCGATCTGCGCCTTAGCCGCAGCCACCGCCGCCGCTGGCATCGCCAGGCCGCGTTCGATCTGCGCGCGCAGCGAAGCGGACAGCTGGTCGCGGCCACGCGCCCATTCCTCCGCGTAGTTCGCGGCAATTTCGGCTTCCATCAGTGTGCGTTGCCAGTCCCAGGCCGGCGCCACGGATGCTGGCATCTCCAGTTCTGCCACACTGAAGCGACGGGCAAAACCTTCAAAAGCGGTCCGGGTATCAGCGTCGGCCTTCGGCCACGCCGCAGTGCGCATCCATGCCAGCCGCGGCTGCTCCACCTCACGCGTGGCCAGCCGCAGATGTTCACCGGCCTCACTGCCACAGAGCACCGCGGCGAGCAGCGCCGCATCTTCGACCGAACGTGCAAAAACACCCAGCTGATCCAGCGCCGGTGACTGGCGCAGCACACCGTCACGCGGAATCAGTCCGAAGCCCGGCTTGTAGCCGACCACACCACAAAAGGCCGCCGGCCGGATTACCGAACCGTTGGTCTGGGTGCCGATCGCCGCCGGCACCATGCCCGCGGCCACTGCCGCCGCCGAACCGCTGGAAGAACCACCGGGCGTATGCGCCGGATTGTGCGGATTGCGCGTCTTGCCCGGCGCATAGGTGGCCAGCTCCGTGGTCACTGTCTTGCCGAAGATCACCGCGCCCGCTTCGCGCAGCCGGGTCACCACCACCGCATCCTGTTGCGGGCGGCGGCCGGCATGCAGCACGGTGCCGTTCTCGGTGGGCATGTCGGCGGTGTCGATGATGTCCTTCACGCCGACCGGCACGCCGTGCAGCGGGCCCCGCGCCGGACGCGCATCCAGCGCGCGCGCCTGGCTGCGCACCAGATCGCGGTCAAGAAAGGTCCAGGCCTGGACATCGGCTTCGACGGCATCCACCCGCTCCAGGCAGGACTCGCTGACCGCCAGCGCGGTCAGCGCGCCCGTCGCGCAGCGTTCGCGGATTTCACAAACGCCGAGGGCGCCCAAGGCGCCCCCGGCTGCCGGCGATCGGTCCATCACGCTCAGCGATACAACACTTCCGGCAGCCACATGCCGATGCCGGGGAACATGTAGAGCAGTATCAGCGCAATGATCTGGATGCCCATGAACGGGATCATCCCGAGGAAGATCTGGTTCAGCGTGACATGCGACGGCGACACCCCCTTCAGATAGAAAGCCGCCATCGCCACCGGCGGTGACAGGAAGGCCGTCTGCAGGTTGAGCGCAACGAGCAGGCCGAAGAACAGCGGGTCGATGCCGAACTTGGGCAGCAGCGGAATGAAGATCGGCATGAAGATGACGATGATCTCGGTCCACTCCAGCGGCCAGCCGAGGATGAAGATGATGAGCTGGGCGAGGATCAGGAACTGGATCGGTGTCAGCCCCAGCGACAGCACCCACTTCTCAATGATCTCCTGCCCGCCGAGCAGCGCGAAAGCCGCCGAGAAAATCGCCGAACCGACAAACAGCCAGCACACCATCGCGCTGGTCTTGGCAGTCAGGAAGGAGGATTCCTTGATGATCACGCCCAGTTCGCGCGTGGTGCTGCCGACGGCGGCAATGCCGGGATTTCCGCGGTAGTGGGCGACAAAGCGGTAGGCACCGGCCAGGATGAATCCACCAAAGGCGCCGACTGCGGCAGCCTCGGTCGGTGTCGCCAAACCAAAAACGATGGAACCAAGCACGGCGAGTATCAGTATCGCCAGCGGGAAAAACGAGGACAGCAGCATCTTGAACACCTCGAAGCGCTGCCAGGTCCACAAGGCATAAAGCACCGCAAGCAACACCACGGCACCGCCGAGCATGCCCCAGAACCAGCCCGGCGCCGCACGCGGCTCGGCAGGGGCTGCTGCCGCCACCGGCTCAACTGCGGGTTTTTCCGCCTCTGCCGGCGTCTCGGCTGCGGCCGCAGCGGCAGGCTTGTCCGTGCCTTCCGCAGGTGGTTCCTGCAGGCCGGTTCCAGCGGGTGGCGGTTCCTGAAGGCCGGTGCTCTCGGGCGGCGGTTCCTGCAAACCGCCGGTGCTTTCCGCCGGGACCTCCGCCGTGACGGCACCGCCGGATTCGACCAGCCCTGCAGTATCCACATCCTTCAGTGGCGCGGTCACCGCGCTGTAGGTCAGCGCCAGTACCGCCGCCACCGCCAGTGCCGGCAGCAAGGCGATCAGGAATTGGCCGGCTGCCGTTGACTTCGCCACGCCAGAAGCACCACGCAGCGCGCCGGCGAGGCCGAGCAGCGCGTTGCGGCCGCGACCGGCCAGGGTTTTGGCAAAAGCCGGCAGTTCGACATGGCGCTCGCTCTCAGGCAGGGCCGGCATCCAGTCGGGCTTGATCAACGCGACGATGATCACGTAACCGACATACAGGCCCGCAAGCATGATCCCCGGGAAAAACGCACCGGCGTAAAGCTGCACCACCGACACGCCGGCGGTCGCACCGTAGACAATCAGCAGCACTGACGGCGGAATCAGGATGCCCAGGCAACCGCCCGCGGTCACCGCCCCCGCAGCGATCTCGGTCTTGTAGCCGGCACGCAGCATCGCCGGCATCGCGAGCAGGCCCATCAGCGTCACCACCGCGCCGACGATGCCGGTGGCGGTCGCGAAGATCGCACAGGTGACGATGGTTGCAACCGCCAGCGATCCCGGCACCCGCGCCATCGCCAGATGCAGGCTCTTGAACAGCTTTTCGATCAGCGCCGCACGTTCGACCAGGTAACCCATGAACACGAACAGCGGCACCGCGATCAGCACATCGTTCGACATCACGCCGTAGGCACGCTGCACCATCAGGTTCAGCACATGGTCGACCGCCATGTCGGCATTGCTGGTGCTGCGGTAGAAAAACCAGGAGAACAGCACGCCCATGCCCATCAGCGTGAATGCCGTCGGGAAGCCGAGCATGATCGCCACCACCACCAGCGCCAGCATCAGCAGGCCGAGGTGGCCGTTGGTGAGACTGGTCCACGGCGTCAGAAACAGCACCGGCAGCACGATCATCGCCATGATCGTGAAGCCGAACCAGAGCTCCTTGCGCATCTTGATCATGATTTCACCTGCGCAGCGGCTGCTTCACCGGTCGGAACATCTTCGGCATGAACCATTTCCTTCAGTTTGTCGACATCAACCTCCTCGACGTCTTCCTCACGCGAGGGCCAGTAGCCCTGCCTGATGCAGCTGACGCAGCGCACGATCTCGACCAGCCCCTGCAGCAGCAGCATCAGCCCGGCGAGCGGGATGATGGTCTTGAAGGGATAGATCGGCGGGCCGTCGGCGGTGATGTTCGAATGTTCGTTGATCTGCCAGGACTCGGCGGCAAAGTCATAACCGGCGTAGGTCAGCGCAATGATGCCGGGGATGAAGAACACGATATAGAGGATCAGGTCGATCGTCGCCTGGGTGCGCGGCTGGAAAAAGCTGTAGAGCACGTCGCCGCGGACATGGCCATTCTTGGACAAAGTGTAGGCCCCAGCCATCATGAACAGCGTGCCATAGAGCATGATCATCACGTCGAAAGCCCAGGCGTGGGGGTTATCAAGCGCATAACGGGAAAAAACTTCCCAGGAAATCAGCAGGGTCAGGCCGACGATCAGCCATGAAAAACAGTGGCCGACGAAAGTACTGACCTTGTCGATGAAAAGCAGAAGCTTCTGCATGTGCACCCTTCCCTTACATACGTTCCGTTACGCCGCTGTTACGTCAAGATGCGTGGTGTTGACGAACACCTTTAACCCAAAAAAAACACCATCCGGTGTCCGCCGGATGGTGCTTCCTGCAACAACGCCGGAACTGCCTGGCGTTATTTCTTGGCTGCGTCCTTCTTGGCAGCCGGCGCAGCCTGCTTCTTGGCGAAGTAGTGATTGTATGCCATGCGCCGGTTGACGTTGGTATCAAGGTCCCACTTCACAGCGCGTTCGGCAAACTTGCGCTGCGATTCCTCGATTTCGCGGAACAGCGCATTGTCCTTGCGCTTGGCCACCGCGTCGTCGTAGCCGTTCAGCTGGGCCTGCAGCACCGCGTCCGGGGTCTTGTAGAACTTGACACCCTGGCGCTGCTGCATCTCGATGTAGTCCTGGGAGTAGCGGTTGACCGCCTTCCACGACATGTCGGCCGAGGCCGCCTCGACGGCATTCTCGATGATCGACTTCATGCGCGCCGGCAGGGAGTCGAACTTGCCCTTGTTGAACATGATCTCGAATTGCTCGGCGTTCTGGTGGAAGCTCTGCAGCATGCACACCTTGGACACGTCCGGGAAGCCGAGGATACGGTCCGACGAGGCGTTGTTGAACTCGGCTGCGTCGAGCAGGCCGCGGTCCATCGCCGGGACGATCTCGCCGCCGGGCAGCGCGTTGACCGCGGCGCCCATCGCCGTGAACACGTCAATCGAGATGCCCACCGTGCGGAACTTCAGGCCCTTCATGTCCTGCACTTTGGTGATCGGCTTCTTGAACCAGCCCAGCGGCTGGGTCGGCATCGGGCCGTAGGGGAAGGACACCACGTTGGCACCGATCGAGTTGTAGAGCTTCTCGAGCAGCTGTTTGCCGCCGCCGTATTTGTGCCAGGCGAGCATCATGTTGGCGTCCATGCCGAAGGCCGGGCCGGAACCCCAGAGGGCGAGGGCATTCTGCTTGCCGTAGTGATAGACCAGCACGCCATGGCCGCCGTCGAGGGTGCCCTTGGACACCGCATCGAGCAGCTGGAAGGCCGGAACCACCGCACCCGCCGGCAGCACGTCGATCTTCAGGTCGCCGCCGGTCATGTCGTTGACCTTCTTGGCGAAGTCGAGGGCGTACTCGTGGAAGATGTCCTTGGCCGGCCAGGTGCTCTGCCAGCGCATGGTGATCGGACCCGACTGCGCCTTGGAAATCATCGGGAAGCCCGCCACCGCCACACCTGCCGCGGCCGAAGCGCCGGTCAGGAACTTGCGACGGGTCGTTTTTGCTTCTACAGACTTCGGTTTTTTCAACATGCACTCCTCCAGATTACGGTAACTGCGGGAAACCGCGGCAGACCTTCGCGGCGCCAGCCACACGCCACACCCGTCGCGACATTTTTTGTAAAAATCCGGCCGTGCTTTTGTTATGGATGACCGCGGTTTATGGCCGCGAAAACCAGCATCGGCGAGCGGGCATCGTAGCGCCCGGTATTGCCAAAAGCAAGCCTGCGACCCGGGCTGTAAAAGTGCGGCTACAGAGGGAAAAATGCGTTGCAGCAATACTTACGGGTTCCTGACGGAAACGCTGCGGCAGGAAAAAACCGCTTTTCAAAACCGCCCGTTCAGGACAACAACAGGACGTGCACCCGGTAGGGGCCGTGAGCACCCAGTGTGACGGTCTGCTCGATATCGGCAGTGCGTGAAGGGCCGGAAACAAAATTGACCGCACGCGGCATCGCACCCAGTTCGGCACGCAGCAGGGCCCAGCCCTCCTCCATGCCGGAGACGATGCGCCGGCGCGGCACGACGGCAATATGGGTTTCCGGCAGCAGGCTGGTCACTGCATGGTTATCACTGCCGGAACACATCATCAGCGTGCCGGTTTCGGCGATTGCGCAGAACACACCGGTGATGCCGACCAGATCATTGGCCATGGCCGGACGCGCTTCGACGCTCAACCCCTGCGCCGCCCAATCAAGGTCGGCAAAGGCCGGCCAGCACACTGCAGAAGGCTGCAGCGACTGCGCTTGCAGATAGGTGGCAACGGCCCGCGGCAACGCCTGCAGATCCGGCAATTCATCCACTGTGGTCGCCAGATTGCGCGCACGCTCGATAAACCGCGCCTGCAGGTCGGCCGGCATGCCCGGCCGCGGCCCGGCAGCACGCGCTGCGATCTCCCGCGCAACGGTTTCGCGCTCGGAAGCACGCGGCGTCACCGCCTTGCCCTGGCGGGTGCGGATGCGGGCAAGGATGTTGGCGCGGGCGCTCATGGTTTCAGTCCGCCAGCACGTCGCAGGAAGTGACGCGCTTGCCGCTGATCAGCGGCAGTTGCCAGTCGTGGCTGTGGCCCGGCTTAAGGCGATGGTTGTCGATCGCCTGCCGGTCGCGCCACAGCTCCGACAGCAGCACCCGTGGGCCGCCATCCTGCGGCAGCAGCACTTCCATGCGCAGGCAACCGTCATCGGCCAGCGTCTCCCGCGCATCTTCACGCAGGCGCGCGATGAATTCGTCGCGGCGTTCCGCAAGCACGTCGAACTCGATCACGATGGCAATCTTCATCCCAGCGTCGGCATGTTGAAGCCAGACGGCAGGGCGTTGGCATCGGGCCAGCGCGTGGTCACCACCTTGCCGCGGGTGTAGAAACGCACACCCTCGGGGCCATGCACATGCTGGTCGCCGAACAGCGAATTGCGCCAGCCGCCAAAGGAGTAAAAGGCGATCGGCACCGGAATCGGCACGTTGATGCCGACCATGCCGACCTCGATCTCGCGTTCGAATTTGCGCGCGGCGCCGCCGGAACGGGTGAATACCGCGGTGCCGTTGGCATAGGGGTTGGCGTTGATCATCGCGATCGCATCGTCGAGTGTTTTTACGCGCAGCACCACCAGCACCGGCCCGAAAATCTCGTCACGGTAGATGCTCATGTCGGTGGTGACGCGGTCAAACAGCGAGGCGCCGATAAAAAATCCGTCCTCACCGCCCGGCACCTTCACGCCGCGGCCATCGAGCACCAGCTTCGCGCCGGCTGCAACGCCCTGATCAACATAGCCGGATATCTTGTCGCGGTGCGGCTTGCTGATCACCGGACCCATGTCCACACCCGGCGCGGTGCCGCTGCCGATCTTGAGCTTTTCCGCGGAAGCCTTCAGCTTCGCCACCAGTGCATCGGCCACTTCCTCCACCGCCACCACTGCCGAAATCGCCATGCAGCGCTCGCCGGCGGAACCGTAGGCGGCACCAATCAGCGCATCCGCCGCAAAATCGAGGTCGGCATCGGCCAGCACCACGGCGTGATTCTTCGCGCCGCCCAGCGCCTGCACGCGTTTGCCTTCCTTGGCGCAGGTTTCGTAGATGTACTTCGCAATCGGCGTCGAACCGACAAAGGACACCGCCTTGACGTCAGGGTGGTGCAGCAGCGCGTCCACCGCGACCTTGTCACCATGCACCACGTTGAGCACGCCGTCCGGCAGCCCCGCCTCCTTCAGCAGTTCAGCCATGCGCATCGAGGCAGAGGGCACCTTCTCCGAAGGCTTCAGCACAAAGGTGTTGCCGCAGGCAATCGCCACCGGAAACATCCACAGCGGCACCATCACCGGAAAGTTGAAAGGCGTGATGCCGGCACAGACACCCAGCGGCTGGCGCAGCGAATGGGTATCGACGCCGGTACCGACGTCCGGGCTGTGCTCTCCCTTCAGCAGCTGCGGAATGCCGGTGACAAATTCGACCACCTCAATACCACGCTGCACCGAACCCATCGCGTCGGGCAGGGTCTTGCCATGCTCCTCGGTGACCAGCTTCGCCAGCTCTTCATGGTGCGCGACCAGCAGCTCGCGGAACTTCATCAATATGCGCGCGCGGCGCAGCGGCGGCGTGTCGCGCCAGGCCGGCAGCTCGCGTTTCGCCGAAGCCACGGCGGCATCGATGTCGGACGCATCGGCCAGCGGCACCTGCCGTGTCACGGCGCCGGTGGCCGGATTGGTAACACCCGCGGTACGGGTCGAACGCGCCGCCTGCGGCTTGCCGTCGATCCACAGCGGAATGGTGGTGTTGATGTCCTGCGGTTTATTCATGATGTTCTCGTAAAAAAACTTAAAAACTTAAAATCTTTAGCCACAGAGGTCACAGAGAAAAAACAAAAGCATTGCTGCAGACTTGTTTGCCGGCCAACACTTGGTTTTGATTTTGAATTCCTCTGTGTTCTCTGTGACCTCTGTGGCTAAGCCTTTGACCTTGCCTCTTTATACATCTCCCGGAAAGTCCGCCCCTGCGGCGCTGGAAAATCGCGGCGGTCGGTCCAGCCGCTGCCAAAAGGCAGGCTGCGGATCATGCCACGCTCGTCCGCCATTGTTTTCAGCAGCCGCACCTTGATGCGCATCACCGTGCCGTACAACCACGGATGCGCTGCCAGCCAGCCCCAGGCTCGCAGGGCCAGCATCTCCGGCCAGGTCTTCAGCTTGAGGTCGAACTGCTGCTCGCGCAGCTTGCGCAGCAGCTCGGGCAGGGGAATCTTCACCGGGCAGGCGACATGGCACTGCCCGCACAGGGTCGCCGCATTGGGCAGGTCGCCGGCATTCTGCAGGCCGACATAGGTCGGTGTCAGCACCGAGCCCATCGGCCCCGGATAGACCCAGCCGTAGGCATGGCCGCCGACACTCTGGTAGACCGGGCAGTGGTTCATGCAGGCGCCGCAGCGGATGCAACGCAGCATCGCCTGGAAATCACCGCCGATCAGCTTGGTGCGCCCGGCATCGACCAGGATCACGTGAAAATGTTCGGGGCCGTCGCTGTCACCCTCGCGCCGCGGACCGGTGGTCACCGACACATAGTTGGTGATGCTCTGCCCGGTGCCGTGCCGCGGCAGCAGGCGGATCAGCGTCGCCACATCCTCCAGCGTCGGCACCACCTTCTCGATGCCGGTGATCGCGACATGCACCTTGGGCAGCGTCGTCACCATACGGCCGTTGCCTTCGTTGGTGACGATCAGCGTCGAGCCGGTCTCGGCGACGATGAAATTGGCGCCCGAAACCCCCATCTCCGCCGACAGGAAATGCGGCCGCAGCTTCTCGCGTGCCTCGCGGCACAGCGCCGGAATGTCGGTCAGCCGCGGCGCATTGTGTTTCTCGGCAAAAAGATCCGACACCTCGTCGCGGGTCTTGTGCACCACCGGCGCGACGATGTGCGAAGGCGGCTCCTTCGCCAGTTGCAGGATGTATTCACCGAGGTCGGTCTCGACCACTTCGAGCCCGGCGTCGATGAGCGCATCGTTGAGGCCGCACTCCTCGGTGACCATCGATTTCGACTTGACCACCTTGCGCACGCCATGCTGCGCGGCAATCTCGCGCACGATGCGATTGACATCAGCCGCGGTCTCCGCCCAGTGCACCACGGTGCCGCGGGCAGCGGCATTCTTCTCGAAGGTGTCGAGATAGAGGTCAAGATTGGCCAGCGCGCGGTCGCGGATTTCCGCAGCCGCGTCACGGATCTCGGGAAAATTGTCGAGCTCGGTGATGCGGTCGGCGCGGCCCTTGACGAAATTGCCCTGGAGTTTTTTCAGGGCCGTCTGCAGCTTGACGTCGGCGAGCTTGCCGCCGGCGCGGGCCTTGAAGTGCATGGAGGTGACTTGCATGGCCTCTAGTATACGTCGCGGCCAGCCCGCCCCGGCACGACCCCGCCGCCGACACCGTCACATGCTCAGGCCAGGACTTCCTCGCCGCTGTTGCGCAGCACACGGCGCGCGAAATAGTGGAAGGTGGCGCCGATGTAGCTCGGCTTGAGCCGGTAATCGTGCGCCTCCCTCGCCGCCTCGGGCTTCAGCGGCTTGATCTCCCCGACCGCACGAGCTGCCAGCTGCATGCGCGCCGTGCGCTCGAAGAACATCGCGAGCACGGCGGTTTCCTCGATTGTCGAGCAGGCGCAGAGCTGGCCGTGGTGGGCGAGCAGGATGGCACGTTTGTCGCCGAGCGCGTTGTGGATCAGCTCGCCCTCCTCGTCGCCGATCGGCGGGCCCGGCCACTCGGCAAGGTAGGCACAATCCTCGTAGAACATCGAGGTATCCATGTGCGAAACCTTCAGCGGCTCGCCGATGATCGACAACGCGGAGCAGGCCGGCGGATGGGTATGGATTATCGCGTTGACCTGCGGACGGTGCCGGTAAATCCACAGATGGAAGCGGTTGGACGGATTGACCATGCCGCCACCCTCGAGGATGTTCAGATCGTCATCCACCAGCACGATGTTGCTGGCGCAGGCCTCGTCAAAACCAAGGCCGAAACTCAGCATCCAGTAGGTGCCGGGCTTGTCACCGCGCGCGGTGATCTGCCCGGCCAGCGCCGATTCATGGCCGTCCGCCCACAACATGCGGCAGGCCAGCGCCATTTTCTGGCGGATGTTCCAGTCCGGCCGCAGCAGATGCCTGTTCATCTGCTCGGTGGTCTTGGCGTGGTACTCCTCTTTCGGTCTGATGATGGCCATGGGCTCCTCCTTGTTGATCAATATTCAGTCAATGCGCGCGCCCGCTTCCTTCGCGGTGCGGCTCCACTTCGCCATTTCCTTGCGCAGGTAATCATCCAGTTCACGTGGTGTGCTGCCCATGGTCTCGGTACCCAGCTCCTGGAAACGCTTGCGCACCTCGGGCAGCTTGAGGATTTTGACGATCTCGGCATTGAGCTTGCTGACGATTTCGGCCGGCGTGCCCGCGGGCGCATAAAAGCCGTACCAGTTCTCGGCAATGATGTCCGGAAAGCCCAGTTCAGCCACCGTCGGCAACTCGGGCATCACCGAGGAACGTTTGGCGCTGGTCACCGCCAGCGGGCGGATGCGCCCGGCCTGCATATGCGAGGTCATCGCCAGCATGGTCTCGAAGGCCAGCGTGATCTGGCCGCCGGCGAGCGCCTGCACCACCGGCCCGCCGCCCTTGAACGGCACATGGATGATGTCCACACCAGCCTGGCGCTTGAACAGTTCGCCGGTGAGGTGGAACACGGTGCCGTTGCCGGCAGAACCAAAATTGAGCTGGCCCGGACGCGCCTTGGCGAAGGCGATCAATTCCTTGACGGATTTCACCGGCACCGATGGATGGGCGCCAAGCACAATGGTGGCTGAAGCCGCGAGCGTGATTGAGGTGAACTGTTTCAGCGTGTCATAGGACAGTTTCGGGTAAATGCTGGGGTTGATGGCGTGACTGGTCGGCACCATCAGCAGGGAGTAGCCATCGGCCGGGGATTTGGCGACAAACTCAGTGCCTATGGTCCCGCCGGCGCCGCTGCGGTTATCAATGATGAACTGCTGGCCAAGATTGCTTGCGAGGTGCTGCGCCACGACGCGGCCGATGATGTCGGTGCCGCCACCGGGCGGATAGGGAATCACCAGCCGCACCTGGCGCTCGGGATAATTCTGCGCGATGGCCGCGCCGGCCGGCAGCAGTGCGACGCAGGCCACGGCGGCCCGGATCAGGATTTGTTTCATGACACTCTCCTTGCGTAGGTGATGACGGTTGCGTTCAGTCGTCGCGCTGGATGGTCAAGGCATGGTTATCAGGGCGGATTCCGGAGCAACAGTCGCAGGATCGGGCCCTTTGCCATTTGGTATACCATATACCATACAGCCAACGGAGGTAAACCCTGAAAGCAATATTCAAGCCCGTGGCAAGGCCGTTGCTGCTCGACGAGGTGGTGCGGCAATTGCGCGCGATGATCCACGACGGCGCACTGGAACCGGGCAGCAAGATTCCGGAACGCCAGCTTTGCGGGCAGCTCGGCATTTCGCGCACACCGCTGCGCGAGGCCTACCGCGTGCTGGCGAACGAGGGCCTGGTCGAACTCAAGGCACACCACAGCTCGCGAGTGACCCGCCTCGACAGCGGCGAGGTCGATCACATCTTCGAAGTGATGGAGGGACTCGAGGCACTGGCCGGCGAACTCGCCTGCGAACGCCTGGATGACGCCGGCCTCGAAGAAATCCGCGCACAGCACCAGCGCATGATGGCCAGCTACCGCAAACGCAACAAAACCCTGTTTTTCAAGCTGAATCAGGACATCCACGAACGCATCATCCAAGCCTCGGCCAACCCGGTGCTGATCCGCACCTACGAAGGCCTGTCCGGCCGGATGCGCCGCGCGCGCCACATGGCACTCAACACCGAGGCGCAATGGCGTGCCGCCGCGGCCGAACACGAAGCGATCATGAAAGCCCTCGCCGCACGCCAGGGCCAGGAACTGGCCCGCCTGCTGCGCAGCCACCTGCGCGGCAAGCGCGACAAGGTCAAAAAGCTGCTCGCCGCAAGGCGGGACTGAGCAGCGCCGGGCCGGATTGGAAATCTTCCCGGCTCGGCTGAGCCGGGGTCATGCGCCATTGCGGTGCGCCCCGGCGAAACGCCGGAATGACGGCAATCCTTGGTACACTACTTGCACGGATTGCCACCATGAAAATCATGTTGTTCGATGAAACGCCGGAACGCTCCCTGTTCCTGCGCATGACCCTGGAACGCCTCGGCCACGAGATCGTCGCCGAGGTCTCCAATCCGGGCGCCTTGTACGACGAGGTGCGCAAACGCAACCCGGACGCGATCATCATCGACACCGAATCGCCCAGCCGCGACACGCTGGAGCACCTGTGCCTGATCACCGAGAGCTGCCCGCGGCCGATCGTGATGTTCAGCCACGACGCCAATAAGGAGTCGATCCGCGAGGCGGTGCGCGCCGGGGTCACCGCCTATATCGTCGATGGCCTGGCCGCCGAACGCATCGAGCCGATCATCGAGACCGCGATGGCGCGTTTCGAAGCCTTCCAGTCGGTGCAGGAAGAGCTCGCCCAGACCCGCAGCAAACTGTCCGAGCGCAAGCTGGTCGATCGCGCCAAGGGCATCCTGATGACCGAGAAAAAAATCTCCGAAGACGAGGCCTACCGCCTGCTGCGCAAGCTGGCGATGGACCGCAGCACCTCCCTCGGCACTGTCGCCGAACAGGTCATCACCTTCGCCAAACTGCTCGGCTGAAGCGCCGGACGTGACCCCTGCTGGTGCGGCGCGCCCGTTTGGTGCACCGCAATAGCGCGTCGATGAAAAATCGACGCCGTCCCTCAATTCAAAAAAATATTCAATAAAAACAATGACTTATTATATTTACCCCAACAAAACAAAGGCTGGCA
The DNA here is from genome assembly GCA_019751125.1 of Burkholderiales bacterium. Taxonomy (GTDB): domain Bacteria; phylum Pseudomonadota; class Gammaproteobacteria; order Burkholderiales; family SG8-41. Next base: position 17,368 of record JAIENU010000100.1, read on the forward strand.
TGGCGTTTGCAATGCACTAAACCGTAAACCGGCCAACGGCGGCCGGTTTCAGGACAAGGGTGTTCGAGCAGCTGCGCTTTTTTGAGCGCGGGGCTCCAACACCCTTTTTTATTTGGCCCAACGCTGGACCTGCATGGAGATCACGATGAATGAGAACCCGAACCGCAAAACGCCCCGCCGCAAATTCCTCAAGCAAGCCGGCGCGGCGGCCCTGATGAGCCTGGTACCGGAAGCAGTGCGCACGGGCGCCTGGGCGGCGGGTTCTGACGCACCTGAAAAAACCGAGGTCAAGATCGGCTTCATTCCGCTGACCGACTGCGCTTCGGTGGTGATGGCTTCGGTGCTCGGCTTCGACAAGAAATACGGCATCAAGATCACCCCGACCAAGGAAGCCTCCTGGGCCAGCGTGCGCGACAAGCTGATCAACGGCGACATCGACGCCGCCCACGTGCTGCTTGGCCTGATCTACGGCATCCACCTCGGTGTCGGCGGCCCGAAAAAGGAAATGGCCCAGCTGATGACGCTGAACCACAACGGCCAGGCGATCACGCTGTCGAAAAAACTGGCCGATGCCGGCGCAGTGGACGGCCCTTCGGTCGCCGCGCTGATGAAAAAGGAAAAACGCGACTTCACCTTCGCCCAGACCTTCCCCACCGGCACCCACGCGATGTGGCTGTACTACTGGCTGGCCGCGCACGGTATCAACCCGATGAAGGACGCCAAGATCATCACCGTGCCGCCGCCGCAGATGGTCGCCAACATGCGCGTCGGCAACATGGACGGCTACTGCGTGGGCGAACCCTGGGGCCACCGCGCCATCGCCGACGGCATCGGCATCACCGGCATCACCACCCAGGACATCTGGAAGGACCACCCGGAGAAGGTGCTCGGCACCACCGGCGAATTCGTGCAGAAATACCCCAACACCTCGCGCGCGATGATCATGGCGATCCTTGAGGCCAGCCGCTGGATCGACGCCTCGCTGTCGAACCGCATGAAGATGGCCGACACCGTCGCCAACACCGCCTACGTCAACACCTCGGTGGACGTGATCAACCAGCGCATCCTCGGCCGCTACCAGAACGGCCTCGGCAAGACCTGGGACGACCCCAACCACATGAAGTTCTTCAACGACGGCTACGTCAACTTCCCGTACCTGTCCGACGGCATGTGGTTCCTGACCCAGCACCGCCGCTGGGGCCTGCTCAAGGAAGACCCGGATTACCTCGGCGTCGCCAAGCAGATCAACAAGATCGATCTCTACCGCCAGGCCGCCTCGCAACTGAAAGTCAGCGTGCCCAAGGACGCGATGCGCACCTCGAAGATGATCGATGGCGTGACCTGGGACGGCAAGGATCCGAAAAAGTACGCGATGTCCTTCCCGATCAAGATGGCCTGACCGGGCCGCTGCGTCGATTAATTAAGGAGTACAACCATGATGACTGCACCGATCACCGCCACGCCCGAGCCTGCAGCCACCCCGGCTGCCGAACGCAGCGCCACGCCTGCCGTGGTGCCGCACCCGGCGGCGCCGACGCGCAACGCAGCCGCCGAACAGGCGGCCGCCAACCAGCGCATCGCGATGCGCCGCCGCACCGAAATCGCGGCGCGTATCGCCGCGCCGCTGCTCGGCATCCTGGTGTTCCTCACCGCCTGGTATGCAATCTCGACCATGGGCTCGATCCCCGGTCCGGCCAAGACCTGGGAAGCGGCGAAGGTGGTGTTCGGTGACCCGACCTACAAGAACGGCCCCAACGACCAGGGTATCGCGTGGAAGGTGCTGGGTTCGCTTGAGCGCGTCGGCATCGGCTTCGGCCTCGCCGCGCTGGTCGGCATTCCGCTCGGCTTCGTCATCGGCCGCTTCCTGTTCCTGCGCAACATGGCCGAGCCGGTGATCAGCCTGCTGCGCCCGGTCTCGCCGCTGGCCTGGCTGCCGATCGGCCTCTTGGTGTTCAAGGGTGCGGCGCCGGCGGCAATCTGGACCATCTTCATCTCCAGCATCTGGCCGATGGTGATCAACACGGCCGTAGGGGTGCAGCGCGTGCCCCAGGATTACCTCAACGTCGCGCGCGTGCTCAACCTCTCCGAGTGGAAGGTGTTCAGCAAGATCCTGTTCCCCGCGGTGCTGCCGTACATGCTCACCGGCGTGCGACTGTCGATCGGTGTCGCCTGGCTGGTGATCGTGGCCGCCGAGATGCTCACCGGCGGCGTCGGCCTCGGCTTCTGGGTGTGGGACGAATGGAACAACCTGAAAGTCGAAAACATCATCATCGCCATCTTCGTCATCGGCATCATCGGCCTCGCGCTCGAATACACGCTGCTGATGATCGCCAAACGCTGGCAGTACGACTAAGGACAAAGGAGCCCGACATGGAACGCTACCTTCACATTGAACAGGCCGGCATGATCTTCGAGACCCGCCAGGGCGCCTTCACCGCGCTGCGCGACATCAACCTCGAAATCCAGAAAGGCGAATTCGTCACGCTGATCGGCCACTCCGGCTGCGGCAAATCGACGCTGCTCAACCTGATCGCCGGACTGACGCTGCCCACCAGCGGCTACCTCTTCCTGTCCGAGCGCCAGATCGGCGGCCCCGGGCCGGACCGCGGCGTGGTCTTCCAGAACCACTCGCTGCTGCCTTGGCTGACCTGCTTCGAGAACATCCACCTCGCGGTGGAGCGCGTGTTCGCCGAAAAGGAATCGAAGGCGCAACTGCGTGAACGCACGCAGAAAGCGCTGGAAATGGTCGGCCTGACCCAGGCCGCCGAAAAACGCCCGCACGAAATCTCCGGCGGCATGAAGCAGCGTGTCGGCATCGCCCGCGCGCTGGCGATGGAACCGAAGGTGCTGCTGCTGGACGAACCCTTCGGCGCGCTCGACGCGCTGACCCGCGCGAAACTGCAGGACGAGCTGATGCGCATCGTCGCCGCCACCGGCAGCACCGTGGTGATGGTCACCCACGACGTCGATGAAGCCGTGCTGCTCGCCGACCGCGTGGTGATGATGACCAACGGCCCGGCCGCCACCATCGGCGAAATCCTCAGCATCGACCTGCCGCGTCCGCGCGAGCGGCTGGCGATGGCGAGCGAACCGCGCTACCTCGCCGCACGCAAGGCGGTGCTCGAGTTCCTGTATCAGAAGCAGCTCAAAGCGGCGTAATGCGGGCAGCCTGATACCTGCGCCGCAGACACAAAAAATAATGAATAAAAACAATCGGTTACGGTTGATCTGTGTGGGCAACGGCATGGCCGGCATGCGCACGCTGGAGGAGTTGCTGAAACTGGCGCCGGACCTCTACGACATCACCGTGTTCGGCGCCGAACCGCATCCGAACTACAACCGCATCATGCTGTCGCCGGTGCTTGCCGGCGAACAGACGCTGCAGGAAATCGTCCTCAACGACCTCGACTGGTACAAACGCCACGGCATCACGCTGCACCTCGGCAAGAAAATCACCGAGATCGACCGCATCAAACGCGTGGTGCGCGCCGACGACGGCACCGAAGCCGAATACGACCGGCTGCTGCTGGCTACAGGATCAAACCCGATATTGCTGCCGATCCCCGGAATGAAACTTTCCGGTGTGCTGACCTACCGCGACATCGCCGACACCGAAGGCATGATCCGCGCCGCGGCGCAGTACAAAAACGCCGTGGTCATCGGCGGTGGCCTGCTCGGCCTCGAAGCCGCCAACGGCCTGAAGCAGCGCGGCATGAATGTCACCGTGGTCCACCTCGGCGAATGGCTGATGGAGCGCCAGCTCGACCGCACCGCCGCCGGCCTGCTGCAGAAATCATTGGAAGAAAGAGGCCTCGCCTTCCGCCTCGGCACACAAACCTCTGAAATCACAGCCGGAGAATCTGGCCGTGTTGCCGCCGTCAAATTCAAGGATGGCAGCTGCGTTGATGCCGACCTCGTCGTGGTCGCCATCGGCATCCGACCCAACACCGAACTCGCCGAAAAAGCCGGCCTGCAGTGCGCGACGGGCCGCCCCGGCGGCGTGCTGGTCAGCGACACCATGCAGAGTTACGACCCGCGCATCTACGCCGTCGGCGAATGCGCCTGCCACCGCGGCGTCGCCTACGGTCTGGTCGCGCCGCTGTTCGACATGGCCAAAGTCTGCGCCACCCACCTCGCCGAAATGGGCATCGGCCGCTACACCGGCTCGATGCTGTCGACCAAGCTCAAGGTCACCGGCATCGACCTGTTCTCGGCCGGCAATTTCCAGGGCGGCGAAGGCACCGAAGACATCGTGCTCTCCGATCCGGTGAGCGGCGTTTACAAGCGCCTGGTGATCAAGGACGACAAGCTGATCGGCAGCGTGCTCTACGGCGACACCGCCGAAGGCGCCTGGCATTTCGAGCTGCTGCGCGAGGGCCGCAAGGTCGGCAACATCCGCAACCAGCTGATGTTCGGCGCAGCCGCGGGCTGAACCGTCATGGCTGAAATCAGATCCACCTGCTGTTACTGCGGCGTCGGCTGCGGCGTGATCATCAACCACGACAACGGCCGCATCACCGGCGTGCGTGGCGATCCCGACCATCCCGCCAATTTCGGCCGCCTCTGCGGCAAGGGCCAGAGCCTGCATGAAACCGTGGCCGGCCATGGCCGCGCGCTGTTTCCGGAGCTGCGCCGCGAGCGCAACGCGGCCCGCGAGCGGGTGAGCTGGGACGAAGCGCTGGATCACGTCGCGCTGAAATTCGCCGAGACCATCCGCAAACACGGCCCGGACTCGGTGGCCTTCTACATCTCGGGTCAGCTGCTGACCGAAGACTATTACGCCTTCAACAAGCTGGCGCGCGCGCTGGTCGGCACCAATAACATCGATTCCAATTCGCGGCTGTGCATGTCCTCCGCCGTCGCCGGCTACAAGGCCACGCTCGGCGCCGACGCGCCGCCGACCTGCTACGAAGACATCGACCACGCCGACTGCATCTTGATCGCCGGTTCCAACGCGGCCTGGGCGCATCCGGTGCTGTTCCGCCGCATCGAGGATGCGAAAGCAAAAAATCCCGAGTTGAAGATCATCGTTGTCGATCCGCGGCGCACCGCCACTGCCGAGATCGCCGACCTCCATCTCGCCATCGAGCCCGGCACCGACGTCGCGCTGTTCCACGGCCTGCTCAACGCGATGCTGCACGAAGGCCTGACCCGGCCGGACTACATCGCCGCGCACACCGAAGGTTATGCCGCCCTCGAAACCCTGGTCCGCGACTACACCCCGGAAACCGCCGCCGACCTCTGCGGCATTCCCAGCGACCAACTGCTCACCGCCGCGCGCTGGTTCGGCACCGCCAAGGCCACGCTGTCGCTGTACTGCATGGGCCTCAACCAGTCTGCCGCCGGCGCCGACAAGAACGCCGCGCTGATCAACCTGCATCTCGCCACCGGCCACATCGGCCGCCCCGGCGCGGGCCCGTTCTCGCTGACCGGCCAGCCCAATGCGATGGGCGGCCGCGAAACCGGCTCCATGGCCAATCTGCTGATCGGCCACCGCGACCTCGCCAGTGACGCCGACCGCGCCGAAGTGGCGCAGCTGTGGCATGTACCATCCATCCCCGCGAGTCCCGGCAAAACCGCCGTCGAGATGTTCGAGGCCATCCGCGCCGGCCAGATCAAGGCGGTGTGGATCGCCTGCACCAACCCCGCGCAATCGCTGCCCGGCCAGGTCGCCGTGCGCGAAGCGCTGGCCGCGGCCGAGCTGGTGGTGCTGCAGGAAACCTATGCCGACACCGAAACCGCGCCTTACGCCGATGTGCTGCTGCCAGCCGCGGGCTGGGGCGAAAAGGAAGGCACTGTCACCAATTCAGAACGGCGCATCTCGCGGGTGCATGCCGCAGTCGCCGCGCCGGGTGAAGCCCGCCCCGACTGGCAGATCGTCTGCGAAGCCGCTATGCGCCTTGAAAGCGAGCTCAAAAGCTGTGTCTCATCGCTGTTCGACTTCGACTCGCCGCGCAAGATATTCGACGAATACCGCGGCCTCACCCGCGGCCGCAACACCGACATCAGCGGCCTCGACTACACCACGCTCGAAATGATCGGCCCGCAGCAATGGCCGTACCGCGAAGGCGCCACCCAGGGCCGGCAGCGCCTGTACGAGGATGGCCAATACCCCACCGCCAGCGGCCGCGCGCGTTTTGCCGCGCTGCCGTACCGCCCGGTGGCCGAAAGCACCGACGCACGTTTCCCCTTCCACCTCAACACCGGCCGCCTGCGCGACCAGTGGCATGGCATGAGCCGCAGCGGACGTGTCGCCCGGCTGTGGGGCCACGCACCGGAACCCGCGGTCACGCTCAATCCGGGCGACCTCGCCCGCCACGGCATCAAGGCCGGCGACATCGTGCAGCTCGAATCACGCCGCGGCATGCTGCGCCTCGTCGCCGAAGTCGATGGCAGCGTCGCCCCCGGCCAGGCCTTCCTGCCCATGCACTGGGGCAGCCGCCACCTCGCCGGTGAAGGCATCAACACGCTGACGCTGCCGGTGATCGACCCCAAATCCTTCCAGCCCGAACTGAAACACTGCGCGATCAGCGTCAGCAAGGCCGAACTGCCGTGGCGGCTGATCGCCTTCGGCACGCCGCGTGACGGCGATGCGCTGGCGCAACTGGCGCGGGTGCAGGCCTGGCTGCCGCAATTCGAATTCGCCACCTGCGCGCTGACCCCGGAAGCCGGTGGCGTGCTGCTGCGCGCCGCCGCAACGCAGGCACCGGCCGATGAAGTGCTGGCCCGTCTGCATGCGCTGTTCGAACTCGATGGCGATGACGTGATGCGTTACGACGACCGCCACCGCGGCAATGTGCGCCGCGTGCGCCTCCACGAAGGCCGCGTCGCTGCGGTCTGCCTGTCCGGCGACGGCACCGGTGAATCCTGGCTGCGCGAATTCCACGCCCAGGGCCTGCCCGCCGCCGCGCTAGGTGCAATGCTGCTGGCACCCACGGCAAAGGCGCCGGGCGGTGCAGCCGCGCGCGGCCGCATCGTCTGCAGCTGCTTTGGTGTTGGCGAAACCGCGATCAACAGCGCACTGCAATCCGCCGGCGGTGACGCCGCGGCGCGTGTTTCCGCAGCCCAGCAGCAACTGCGCTGCGGCACGCAATGCGGCTCCTGCCTGCCCGAACTGCGCCGGCTCGCGGCTTCCGCGGTGATGGCGGCCTGATGGAGAACACTGCAATGAACACCAAAAAATCTTCAGCCAACAATTCCGGCAAAGTCTGGCTGGTCGGCGCCGGTCCCGGCGACCCCGAGCTGCTGACGCTGAAAGCGGTGCGGGTGCTCGGCAGCGCCGATGTCGTTCTGGTGGATGATCTGGTCGATCCGCGCATCCTCGCCCATGCTCGCCCCGGTGCACGCATCGTCGAAGTCGGCAAACGCGGCGGCTGCCGCTCCACGCCGCAGGCCTTCATCGAAAAACTGATGGTGCGCCTGGCGCGCCGTGGTGCATCGGTGGTGCGGCTGAAAGGCGGCGATCCCTTTGTCTTCGGCCGCGGCGGTGAAGAAGCCGAAACGCTGGCCAAGGCCGGCATCGCCTGCGAAGTGGTCAACGGCATCACCTCGGGTATCGCAGTGCCGGCAGCGATCGGCATTCCCGTCACCCATCGCGACACCGCACGCGGCGTCACCTTCATCACCGGCCACGCCCGCGACGACTCCAGCCCGGACTGGGCGGCATTACACGCCGCGGGCACCACGCTGGTGATCTACATGGGCATGAAACGCGCGGACAGCCTCGCCAGCCGCATGATCGCCGCGGGTTTCCCCGCCGACACGCCGGCCTGCGCGATCCAGAACGGCACACTCGAAACACAGGCCACAGTGGTGTGCACCCTCGCCACGCTGGCCGCCCGCATCGCCGAAGCCAGACTCGGCAGCCCGGGCCTGCTGGTCGTGGGCGAAGTCGTGCGCCACGCCCGCGCCGCTGCCGATCTCACCCGCCAACTGGCTGCCTGAACCGGATATCCCAAAAGAGCTGACAACCATGAGCACACAAAAAATCGTCGTCATCGGCAATGGCATGGTCGGCCAGCGCTTTCTCGAGCAGCTCACCAGCCGCCTCGGCAGCGACCAGGTCGAAGTCACGGTGTTCTGCGAGGAACCGCGCGCCGCCTACGACCGCGTGCAACTCACCAGCTTTTTTGCCGGCAAGTCGGCGATGGATCTCAGCGTGGTGCCGGAACGTTTTTTCGAGGACAAGGCGATCACGCTGCGCCTCAATGACCCGGTGATCTCGATCGACCGTGCCAAAAAGACCGTGCGCTCCGCCCGTTACCGCGAAGTGCCTTATGACAAGCTGGTGCTCGCCACCGGCTCCTACCCCTTTGTGCCGCCGATTCCCGGCCACGACCGCCGCGGCTGCTATGTCTACCGCTCGATTGAAGACCTTGAGGTGATCCGCGCCGCCGCCAAAAAGGCGCGCATCGGCACCGTGGTCGGCGGCGGCCTGCTCGGCCTCGAGGCGGCGAAGGCGCTGAAGGACCTCGGCCTCGAAACCCATGTCGTCGAATTTGCGCCGCGGCTGATGGCGGTGCAGCTTGATGAAACCGGCGGCAAGCTGCTGCAGCGGAAAATCGAGGCGCTCGGCGTCACCGTGCATACCTCCAAGAGCACCAAGGAAATCGTCAACGGTGAAGGGCACGCCCACCGCATGGTGTTTGCCGACGGTTCGGCGCTGGACACCGACCTGATTGTTTACTCGGCCGGCATCCGCCCCCATGACGCGCTGGCCCGCGCTTCAAAAATCACCGTCGGCGAACGCGGCGGCATCAGCATCGACGAGTACTGCCGCACCTCCGACCCCGACATCTACGCCGTCGGCGAATGCGCGCTGTGGAATGGCCGCATCTTCGGTCTGGTCGCCCCCGGCTACCAGATGGCCGAAATCGCCGCGCGCCATGTCGCCGGTGACGGATCGCTGCGCTTTGAAGGCGCCGACATGAGCACCAAGCTCAAGCTGATGGGTGTCGATGTAGCTTCACTCGGCGATGCGATGGGCAAGACCGCCGGCGCGCTCGATTACGTCTATACCGACCCGGTGCAGGGCATTTACAAGAAGCTGGTGGTCTCAGCCGACGGCAAGCAGCTGCTCGGCGCGATCCTCGTCGGCGACGCCACCGAATACGGCGGCCTGCTGCAGATGACGCTGAACGCGATCCCGCTGCCCGAACATCCCGAAGACCTGATCCTGCCGGCACGCGAAGGCGCGTCCAAGGGGCTGGGCGTGGACATGCTGCCGGCCGCGGCGCTGATCTGCTCCTGCAACAACGTGACCAAGGGCGGCATCTGCGACGCGGTTGCCGCCGGCTGCACCACCATCGGCGCCCTGAAAAGCACCACCAAGGCCGGCAGCAGCTGCGGCGGCTGCGCACCGATGGTCAAGCAGATTCTGGAATCCGAACTGCGCAAGCAGGGTGTTGAAGTCAAAAACCACATCTGCGAACACTTCCCGCACTCGCGCCAGGAACTGTTCCACCTCGTTCGTATCGGCGGCTTGAAGACCTTCGGCGAGCTGCTCGCCAAACACGGCCAGGGCCACGGCTGCGACATCTGCAAACCGGCAGTCGCCTCGATCCTCGCCTCGACCTGGAACGAGTACGTGCTGAAGCCCAAACACGCGCCGCTGCAGGACACCAACGACCGCTTCCTCGCCAACATGCAGAAGGACGGCACCTATTCCATCGTGCCGCGTGTGCCCGGCGGCGAGATCACCCCGGAAAAACTGATCGTGCTCGGCGCGGTGGCGAAAAAATACAATCTCTACACCAAGATCACCGGCGGCCAGCGCATCGACCTCTTCGGCGCACGCGTCGAACAACTGCCGCTGATCTGGCGCGAGCTGGTGGATGCCGGCTTCGAATCCGGCCACGCCTACGGCAAGGCACTGCGCACCGTGAAATCCTGCGTCGGCAGCACCTGGTGCCGCTACGGCGTGCAGGATTCGGTGGGCATGGCAATCCACCTCGAGAACCGCTACCGCGGCCTGCGCTCGCCGCACAAGCTGAAGATGGGCGTATCCGGCTGCACCCGCGAGTGCGCCGAAGCCCAGGGCAAGGACGTCGGCGTGATCGCCACCGAAAAAGGCTGGAACCTCTATGTCTGCGGCAACGGCGGTATCAAACCGCGCCACGCCGACCTGCTCGCCAACGACCTCGACGACGCGACGCTGGTGAAATACATCGACCGTTTCCTGATGTTCTACATCCGCACCGGCGACCGCCTGCAGCGCACCTCGACCTGGCTCGACAATCTCGAGGGCGGCATCGACTATGTGAAACAGGTGGTCTGCGATGATTCGCTGGGCATCGGCGCCGAGCTCGAGGCCGACATGCAGAAGCTGGTCGACACCTATGAATGTGAATGGAAAAACGCGATCAACGACCCCGAGTCGCTGAAACGCTTCCGCCACTTCGTCAACAGCGACAAGCCCGACAGCAACGTCGTCTTTGTCGCCGAGCGCGGCCAGATCCGCCCGGCGCGTGACGATGAAAAAGACTCCGAGAAAGAGGAAGCGCTGGCATGACCGCCCGCCCGAATATCGACATGAGCCTCAAACACTGGACCCCGATCTGCCCGCTGGATGACATCGTCCCCGATTCCGGGGTCTGCGCGCTGGCCGGCGGCCGGCAGGTGGCGGTGTTCCGCGTCGGAGCCGCCCAGGTGTTTGCCATCGCCAACCATGACCCGTTCTCGAAAGCCAATGTGCTGTCGCGCGGCATCACCGGCGACATCAAGGGCGAGCTGGTGGTGGCCTCACCGGTTTACAAACAGCACTTCCGCCTCGCCACGGGACAATGTGTCGAGGATGAGTCGGTATCCGTTGAATCCTTCGCCGTGCGCATCCGCAACGGCATTGTCGAGGTCGAAGCCTGATGAACGCCCCCGAGAGCCGCCCGCCCTTCCCGCCCTTCACCCGCGAAACGGCGATCCAGAAAGTACGCAAGGCCGAAGACGGCTGGAACTCGCGTGACCCGGTCGCGGTGTCACTCGCCTACACACCGGACACCATCTGGCGCAACCGCGCCGAGTTTCCCGTGGGCCGCGTACAGGTCGTCGAATTCCTCACCCGCAAATGGGCGAAGGAACTCGAATACCGCCTGATCAAGGAACTGTGGGCCTACACCGAAAACCGCATCGCCGTGCGTTTTGCCTACGAATGGCACGACGACTCCGGCCAGTGGTACCGCTCCTATGGCAACGAAAACTGGGAATTCGCCGAGAACGGCCTGATGCACCGCCGCTTTGCCAGCATCAACGACCTGCCGATCAAGGCCGCCGACCGCAAATACTTCTGGCCCCAGGGCCGCAGACCCGACGACCATCCCGGCCTGTCCGA
>JAIENU010000153.1 GCA_019751125.1 Burkholderiales bacterium
CCGGTACACCGCACGCTGCACGGTGAAGTGAAAGTGGTGACGCGCATCGTCTGAGTGTCCGGCATGGTTATTGCTGAGTCATTGCTGATTCAGACATTCCCGAAACCAGGATGGAGTCCAATATGAGTTCAGGCATCAACACCGGCGTGTCGCGCGCGCTGTCACTGGTAGCAGTGCTGCTGATCGGCGGCATCGCCGCCGGGCAATCGTTTGCCCAGTCCTATCCGACCCGCGCGGTACGCGTGGTTGTAGCCTATCCCGCCGGCGGCAGCATCGACACCGTGGCGCGATTGACCAGCCAGCGTTTTGCGCAGTCCACCGGCCAGCAGTTCGTTGTCGACAACCGTTCCGGTGCGGCCGGCATCATCGGCACCGAGAACATCGTGCGTGCAGCGCCTGATGGGTATTCGCTGCTGATGGCGAGTGCCGCCGCGGTGTCTTCCGCGCCGAGCATGTATGCCAAGCTGCCCTACGATCCGGTGAAGGATCTGGTGGCACTGGTGCATGTCGCAAACCAGCCCAATGTGCTGCTCGCGCATCCCTCGGTGCCTTCGCGCAACCTCAAGGAATTCATCGCGCTGGTGAAAGCCAATCCGGGAAAATTCAACTACGGTTCCTCCGGCATCGGCGCCACCCAGCACATGACTTCCGAACTGTTCGCGATGATGACTGGCACCAACATCGTGCACGTGCCCTACCGTGGCGGTGCGCCGGCGATCACCGACCTGATGACCGGCCAGATCGATTTCATGTTCACACCGGCACCGAACGCCATCGCGCCGCTGCAGTCCGGCCGCGTGCGCGGCATTGCAGTGACCAGCCTCAAACGCTCCGCGGTATTTCCCAATCTGCTGACCATGGATGAATCCGGGCTCAAGGGTTTCGAGCTGCTCGGCTGGATCGGCTTGATGGGTCCGGCCGGCACGCCGTCCGCGGTGACCAGCCGCATCAACAGCGAGGTCAACAAGATGCTCGCCGGTGACCTGAAGGCGAAGCTCGGTGAGCTGGGCCTCGATCCCGCCGGCGGCACACCCGAGCAGTTCAGCGATTTCATCAAGAGGGACATCGCGAAATACGCGAAAATCGTCCAGGTTGCCAAGATACCCCTGCAATAACCCTGATCCGGAGAACACTGCATGACTTTTGCCATTGCCGCGCGCTGCGCGCAAACCGGCCGCTACGGCGTCGCCATTTCCACCCGCTCAATCGCCGTCAGTTCGCGCTGCCCCTTCATCGCGCCGGGGCTGGGCCTGGTGGTGACCATGCAGCGCACCGATCCGCGGCTGGGGCCGCTGGGCCTCAATCTTTTGCGCATGGGTTACTCGGCACAGAAGGTGGTTGATGAACTGGCGTCCAGCGATCCCGGCATCGAACACCGCCAGATCTGCGTGATCGACCGCGACGGCAATGCCGCCGCGCGCACCGGCGCCAAGCACCGCGTATGGTCCGGTGCCTTTGTCGAAAAAAACCTGGTGGCGATGGGCAACAACCTGACCAGCGAACGCACCGCTGCCGACATGCACAAGGCCTGGCATGCCACTGAAGGCAAAACGCTGGAGGAACGCCTGCTCACCGCGCTCGAAGCCGGCCGTGATGCCGGCGGCCAGAACGGCGGCCAGCATTCGGCGGGACTGCATTCGTACGACCGCGAGATCTACGCCTATGTCGATCTGCGCGTGGACGAGCACGAAGAACCCATTGCCGAGCTGCGCCGCATTTACGAGGCACAGAAGGCGCTGATTCCGTACTACTACGGCCGGCCCGGCGCGCCCGATGAGTACGGCCGCGAGGAGGAGTGGCTGGCACGGCAGGGCAAAACCGCCTGATCAGGCTGTCCGGCGGTTTTTTTCGCCGTATAATCAACAGGCTAGGGTAAGCGGTCGCGCCTGGCGCGACCGCTTTTCTTTAGCCTTTTTTCTGCCGCACCGTCCAACAGTCCAACCACTCCGCGAGCCATCGTGTACCTCTACGCCGCCACGATTTTTGTCAGTGCCTTCCTGCTCTTTCTTGTCCAGCCGATCATCGCCAAGCAGATCCTGCCGTGGTTCGGCGGTGCCGCCGCGGTGTGGGCGACCTGCCTGGTGTTTTTCCAGAGCGTGCTGCTGCTCGGATACGCCTACGCCGACTGGACTTCGCGCCACCTGACGCCGAAGCGCCAGGCCTGGGTGCACATCGTGCTGCTCGGCGTCGGCCTCGCGCTGCTGCCGATCATCCCCGACACCGCCTGGAAGCCGGGCGGCGAGGGCGACAGCGGCCCGACACTGACCATCCTCGGCCTGCTCACCGCCACCATCGGCATGCAGTACTTCCTGGTTTCGGCGACCAGCCCGCTGGTCCAGGCCTGGTTCTGGCGGCGGTTCCAGAGTGCGGTGCCGTACCGGCTGTTCGCGCTGTCGAACTTCGCCTCCCTGCTGGCCTTGCTGTCCTACCCGGTGGTGATCGAGCCTTTCCTGACGCTGCGCGGGCAGTCGATTTCCTGGTCTTTCGGCTTCGTGGTGTTTGCCGTGCTCTGCGCGGCGACCGCGCTGGCCAGCGCGCGCGCCGGTGCCACTGCCGCCACCGGCCCCGTGGTTGCGGCCGGAGACGATGACCGCGCGCCGACACTCTCCACCCGCGTGTTGTGGATCGCGCTGTCGGCCACCGGTTCGTGCATGCTGCTCGCGGTCACCAATCACCTGACGCAGAACATCGCCGCGGTGCCCTTCCTGTGGGTGGTGCCGCTGTCGCTGTACCTGATCACCTTCATTCTCTGCTTCGACCATCCGCGCTGGTACCAGCGCACGGTGTTCCTGGTGCTGACCGCGGTGCTGGTGCCGGTGATGACCTGGTACAGCGATTCGCTGAACCTGTGGATCGCCGCGCCGCTGTACACCGTGGGCCTGTTTATCGTTTGCATGTTCTGCCACGGCGAGCTGTACCGGCTGCGCCCCGGCCCGCGCCACCTGACCACCTTCTACCTGATGCTGTCGATCGGCGGCGCGCTCGGTTCGCTGCTGGTGGGCATCGGCGCGCCCAACCTGCTCGAGGGCTACTACGAACTGAAGATCGTGCTGGTGGTGTGCGCGATGCTGTTCCTGTGGCGTGCGCTGGACATCAAGCGCTGGGTGGCCGGTGTTGCCGCGGCGATCACCGCGACCACGGTCGGCATTTCCCTGTACAACGTTAACTATTACCTCTCCGACACCCGCGTCATCATGCGCAACTTCTACGGCGTGGTGCGCACCGAGGATTTCCCGAAACCGGCGCCGTTCCGCGCGATGTACCACGGTGCAATCCAGCACGGCGGCCAGCTCACCGACCCCGAGCATCGCCAGGTACCGATCACCTATTTCGGTCCGACCAGCGGCTACGGGCGCGTGTTTGCCAGCCTGCCGGATACGCCGCGCCGTGTCGGCGTGGTCGGCCTCGGCGCCGGCGTGATTGCCGCCTACGGCCGCGACGGCGACGTCTTCCGCTACTACGAAATCGACCCGCAGGTGGCGGCGGTGGCGACCCAGGAATTCACCTTCCTCAATGATTCCAAGGCGAAGAGCGAGATCATCCTCGGTGACGGCCGGCTGTCGCTGGAGCGCGAGCCCGACCAGAAATACGACCTTCTCGCGCTGGACGCCTTCTCCGGTGATTCGGTGCCGATGCACCTGCTCACCCGCGAGGCGATGCAGACCTACATCCGCCATCTCAAGCCCGACGGCGTGATCGTGTTCCAGGCCACCAACCGCTTTGTCGACATCGCGCCGGTGATCGCGCGTCATGCCGAGGAGTTCGGCTTCAAGGCGGTGATCGTTTCCGACTGGCCGGAAAGCACCTACAAAAAACCGATCGATTACTGGCTGTCGGACACCGACCAGATCATCTTTACCCGCAACGAGGCGCTGCTCAACTCGGAGAAGATCAAGTCGGCTGCGCAGCCGATCAAGCCGCGCAGCGACATCACCCGCTGGACGGATGACTTCTACAACCTGCTGCAGATCCTGAAGAAATGACGCGTCCCTGGAGGCTGTCATGAAACCGGTCAAGGCTTATCGCAATCCCGAGTTCCTGAACAGCCCCGAGGCGCGGCCGCTGCGCATGCAGGCGGAATACCTCGAGCCCGAGGCGCGCCTGAAGCGCCATGGCGTCGAGGACACGCTGGTGTTCTTCGGTTCGGCGCGGCTGCGCGAAGGCAATGTCTATTACGAAGCGGCGCGGCAGATCGCCTTCCGCTTGACGCAGTGGTCCAAGGGTCTCGACCCCGAGGGCCGGCGGCGTTTCGTGGTCTGCACCGGCGGTGGCCCCGGCATCATGGAGGCAGCCAACCGCGGTGCCTCAGAAGCCAAGGGCATCAACGTCGGCTTCACCATCGCGCTGCCGCATGAAGAGTCGGCCAATCCCTACATCACGCGCGATCTGCAGTTTCACTTCCACTACTTCTTCATGCGCAAGTTCTGGCTCGCCTACCTCGCCAAGGCGATGCTGATCTTTCCCGGCGGCTTCGGCACACTCGATGAAATGTTCGAGGTGCTGACGCTGAAGCAGACCGGACGCATGAGCAAGCCGATGCCGATCCTGCTCTTCGGCAGCGACTACTGGAACCAGGTCATCAACTTTGATGCGCTGGTGAGCCACGGCACCATCGATGCCGATGACCTCAAGCTGATCCATCGCACCGATTCGGTGGATGAAGCCTGCGCCTGGCTGATCCGCAGGCTGCTGGATGACGCGCTGGGCAAACCGGGCGCGATGCTCTAGTTTCATCTTCGTGCCGATCCGGCACTGCAGGCATGGGCACGAATTCTGCTTTTACGTGATTGCTGCCAGGGCCGGATTGCCAGACCGGAAGGTGTGTCCTGCGGACAATCGAATTTGCACCCGGATGGTGCGGACATTTGTTATGGCAGTGCGTTTCTATTCGGCCGTGATGGCCATTCCATGACCTGCAGATGGTGGTTCCGATCGGCAGTTTTTTTCAGTCTTGACCATAAGGATTTTTTCCATGCGATTGATCAATAACCGGTTCGTCCCGGGCACGATACTGTTGCTGGGCAGCGTGTTGATGGTGTCTGGCGCCGCACTGGCGCAAAACTGGAAGCCGACGCGCAATGTCGAAATCATCATTCCAACTGCTACCGGAGGCAGCGCTGACCGCGCCGGGCGTTTTGTCCAGCGCCTGCTGCAGGAAAAAGGACTGGTTGAGAGCAGTACCGTGGTTAACCGGCCAGGTGGCAGCGGTACGGTCGCGATGCATTACCTGATGCAGCAGACCAAATCGCCAAACCATATCCTGATCCACACCGAACCGCTGGTGAGCAATCTGATCACCACACGCAGCAATCTCGGTCACGCCGATTTCACCCCCCTGGCACTGCTGACCACCGAGTACATGGTGTTTTCTGTGAACGCCAATTCCCCGATCAAGAGCGGTAAAGACCTGGTGGACATGCTGCGCAAGGACCCGGCTTCGGTGACCATGTCCGGAGGTTCGGCGGTGGGCAACAACTCCCACATGGCCATGGGGCTCGTCGGCCAGGCTGCCAAATTCGATCCACGCAAGCTGAAGATCGTCACCTTCAATTCCGGTGGAGAAGCCACCACCGCACTGCTCGGCGGGCATATTGACCTGATTGTCACCACGGTGATCCCGGTGATGCCGCACATCCAGTCCGGCCGTTTGCGCGCCATTGCAGTCAGTGCGCCAAAGCGGCTCCCCGGTGCCGCAGCCGGCATACCCACCTGGCGAGAACAGGGCATTGACGTGGTGTATGAAAGTTGGCGGGTGGCGATGCAACCCAAGGGGCTCAGCCCGGAACAATTGGCCTACTGGGACCGGGTATTCCAGCAGTTGATCGCCTCCGAGGAATGGAAAAAAGACCTTGAGGCGAATTACCTGCAGAATGCCTACCTCGATCGTGCAGGCACCCAGCGTTACCTTGATGAGCAGAGCAAGCGCTTGGGTTCCGTACTCAGGTCGCTGGGTCTCGCCAAATAACTGCCGAAGTCAGACAATAATCACTTCATTTCGGAGGGGAACATCATGAAACGCGCCTTTGAAGACCACTGTTGGCAGGATGTCGTAACGCCCGAGACCCTGGCCATTTACAAGGCATACGAACGGGAAACCTATATCGGCAAAAACCCGGCGCTGGTTTTGATCGATCTTTACAACTCGGCTTACGAGGGCGGTCCCCGGCCGGTGCTGGAGCTTCAGGACCAGTATCAGGCTTCCTGCGGTGAATATGCCTGGGCGGCGATTCCGCCCACTCAGGCGCTGGTCGAGGCCTGCCGCAAGAGCGGCATGCCGGTAATCCATGTCACCGTGGAAACACGGCCGCAGACCGATATCAGTGGCGGCAAACCGACCCAGCGCCAGCGCCGCCATATCGGGCCCGACACCTTTGAGACCAAGGACGAGTTCAAGCCCCAGGCGGGCGACCTCATCGTCTACAAAAGGCGGGCCAGCGGATTTTTTGGCACACCGCTCGCCACTCACCTCATCCGCCTCGGCGTGCAGAGCCTGATATTTGCCGGAGAAACCACCAGCGGTTGTGTGCGTGCGACGGTTGTCGATGCCTACTCGCACGGATTTCACTCGGTGATTGCGGAAGAGTGCTGTTTCGATCGTGCATTGCTGCCGCACAAGATGGCGTTGTTCGACATGCATCACAAATATGCCGATGTCATGCACATCGAAGACCTGCTGGCCGGGTTGAGTGGCACAAAGTCCGTCAGCAAGGCTGCCTGACCATCGGCTTTGTCCAACCTGGAGTCCGTCATGGAACTGTCCAAAGGCGTCACCGGCAGCTGCCTGTGCGGTGCCGTGCGCTTCGAAATCGTGCCACCCTCAGTGGCCTTCCGCTACTGCCACTGCAGCCGCTGCCAGAAAGTCACCGGTGCCGCGCATGCCGCCAACCTGTTCGTGCCGGTGAGCCAGTTCAAATGGCTGTCCGGCGAGTCACTGGCGAAACGCTTCAACCTGCCGGGCGCGAAGCGTTTTGCCGTGAGCTTCTGCAGCGAGTGCGGCACGCGTGTGCCGCACCAGGTGACCGGCACTGAAAACATGCTGATCCCCGCCGGCGTACTCGATGCCAACCCCGACCTCAGGCCCGAAGGCAGCATCTTCTGGGGCTCGCGCCCCGGCTGGTTCGTCGAAACACCGGAGCTGCCGAAGGCCGAGGAGTATGGGCGTTAATTGCGCAGTCGCTGGTCGCCGCGCAAGGCGGCCAGTTCGGCTTCGAGCGTTTTGATGCGCTGGTCCCGCTCCGCCAGCCACTGCTGAACCTCCGCCGCCTCGAAGCGCTGCGGAATATGCTGCGGGCAGTTGGCGTCCCAGGCGGTGACTCGAAACACCACCACCTGTTCGCCACGGGCGCTGTAACCCTCGGGCATCAGGCTGGCCAGCAGGGCCGGGTCGTTTTCGACGACACGGGCTTCCCCCCAGATCTTGACCCGCTGGCGGTTCCGGTAGTCGATCAGGAACAGGTGCGCCTTCGCATTTTCGCCAAGATTGCCCTGGCTGATGTACTGGCGGTTGCCCTTGTAATCGGCAAAGGCCAGCGTGTGTGCATCCATCACCCGCAAAAAGCCCGGCGGCCCGCCGCGATGCTGGATATAGGGCTGGCCTTCATGGTTGACGGTGGCGAGAAACACGCTGCTTTGCTCAGCGATGAATCCGGCAAGGTCAGGAGTGATGGTGTCACCCCAGCCGTTGCCGTTCTCCATCCGTGCGTAGGCCGCGCGCGAGCCTTTGCGAGCCTGGATGGCCTTCACCGCAGGGGTGAAGGCGATGTCGCTGGTGTAACGATGATCACTCATGACTTGCTCCCGGATGTTGCGTGTCAGCCGGCCATTGTCGAGACCTGGCGTTCAAGTTCCTTGGGGCCGGCCAGCCAGGCGGCGCCCATGTTGACGCTCATCGGATCGGGGAAGATTTCTTCCTGACCGGCTTCGATGCCGGCGACGATGGCTTGCGCTGCTGCAGCCGGCGAAGTTTTTTCGAACGGCACGTCCGCAGCCATGCGGGTGTCGATCGGCCCGGGGTAAACGCCGAAAACCTGCGTACCCTGGCCTTTGAGCAGTGCGCGGGTGGCCTGGGTCAGTGAGTGCACCGCAGCTTTCGAGGCACTATATGAGGCAAACAGCGCGAAACTGACCAGCGAGGCGACGGAGGCGATGTTGACGATGGCGCCACCGCCGTTTTTGCCGAGTATGGGCGCGAAGGCCTGGCTCAGCGCGAAAACGCCGAAATAATTGACTTCCATTTCCTTGCGGCCTTCAGCGAGCCACTGCGCATCGGTAAATGCACCACCGCTGTGTCCGGCGTAGCCGGCATTGTTCACCAGCAGTTGCACATCAGGCGCGGCCTGGGCTGCCGCGGCAATCTGTGCCGGTTGCGTGACATCGAGTTGCAGCGCAACCACGCGGCTGCCGTGGCGCGCGGTGAGCGGGGCCAGATCCTTCGTATTGCGAGCGGCGGCGTAGACCTTGCTCGCGCCAGCCTTGATCAGCGCATCGACGATGGCTTCACCGATGCCGCGGTTGGCGCCGGTGACCAGTGCAGTTTTGCCTTTGATCGGGTATGACATTTTTATCTCCTTGTTTTTGAAACAGAAAATGACGTATTGAGTGCTGGATAAAGGGTGTGATGTTTGTTTAAACAGACAGGTCTGTCTATACGTGGGTTGACTGTAGACAGGTCTGTCTGTATTGTCAAGCCCATGCCCAAAAAAACTTCTGCCGCTCAATCCACACCGGTTACGTCCCCGGTTCGCGACCGCCTGCTCGATACTGCTGACCGCCTGTTCTATCGCGAGGGTTTGCGCGCCGTGGGCATCGACCGCGTGCTGGCCGAAGCCGGTGCCGCCAAGGCCTCGCTGTATTCACATTTCGGCAGCAAGGACGAGTTGGTTGCAGCCCATGCCGAGCGCCGTGCCGCTGCCGCGCGCGAGCAGATTGAAGCCTGGCAGGCCGATGTGCCGCCGGCGGAACGTGCGCTGCGCTTTTTTGACTGGGTGATCGAGTGGACGCAGTCGAAGGATTACCGCGGCTGCCCATTGCAGCATGTGGTGACTGAAATCTGCGACCCCAAACATCCCGCCCGTGTCGTCGCTGCACAGCAGCGCGCCTGGATGCGTGGCAAATTCCTCGAATGGGCCAAGGCGACACGCGTGGCCGAACCCAGGGCCGTCGCGGGCGCCCTGCTGGTCTTGTTCAGTGGTGCAGTGGCCGCCTCTGAGCAGGAGGGCACACAGCCGGCACGCGAGGCGCGGTGGGCGGCGGGACAGTTGCTGGATTAACGGTCATTGGCGTGAGTGGGCAACGCGCTCAACGAAATACCTCCAGGATCATTTTTTGCATTTCCGGATTTTTTCCGTCGAGTATTTTTGCCAATTCATCATGGTTGACCAGCTTACGCATCGAGGCTTTGAAGCGGTTCTGGTTTGAAGCCAGCCTCTCGGTGCGGAATTCTTCGCCCTGGCTCCAGAAAGCGCGGCTCAGATTGTGAATGATGAGGCTGTTCACGGTGGCCATGGCCAGATCAGGTTGATCGATGTTGGTGGCGATTATTCTTTCCAGCGCATAGGCATCTGCTTCGGCCTCGTGTTTATCAGAAAAAATGGAGGTGTTCCCGGTGCCGAGTGTCGGACTCCCGGTGCAGCGCAGTCCAGGTAATCGGCCCTGGTGGCAGGAAACAAGGTGCCCCAACTCGTGCAGCGCTGCTGCACGCCAGAGTGAACGCCAGCCAGTCGTCTTGTTATTTTGGACGTAGTTGTTTACGACTTCCTGCCGGGTTAAATCCGTGGGGAGTTTGTGTAACCAGTCCGGAAAAAAACCTCCACCCCAGAAAAATCTGGCGAAGTCGGCATTGTGTTTATTGACCGCGCCATCTGGGCACTGGTTGCCGAAGAAACCCAGGGCATTGACCAGTATGTAGAACTCGATGGTGCAGAACTGTTTGAAATGCCGGGGGTCCTCCGGCAGATCGCGATCCGAGTTCATTTGGGTTGCAATGTAAGCAAAATAGTTGTCGAGAAGCTGTTCCCTTCGACGCTTGTGAGCATCAGCAACCATTTCGTTCATTATTCCCAGTTCAAACGCCCTCGCTAGCTGTTCTAGGTATTGAATCGTACGGATGCAAAAAACGATTTCCGGTTTTCCCTGGGCAGTGATTCTTGCGTGTGCAAACGATCGCAGCGAATCACAGCCGCTGCCGGGGGCATGGCCCTGGAGGCGTATTTCAACGCTTTTGACAAAGGACCTGTGCGAGGGGGCTGCATGTCGATGCAACTCCTCCCGTATCCAGTCGGCCATCAATTGTCTGCCAGGCTCGGGTTTCAGCAACCAGTCCAGCAATGTGGCGTAAGGGACATTGAGCGGGGTGCCAACAAGGTCCTGGGCTGCAACCTGTAGCGAGCATCCCAGCAGAAACGCGGCAAACAGCTTACTTTTCATTCAAATTGTTTCTGAGCTCGCGAAGTCGATCAATGTGGTCGCGAAATGCAGCGACCTCATTGTCCCCGCCACGTGCTTGTGCGGCTTGTCTTGCATCGGCCAGCAGTTCGATACTGCGGTCAAGCGCAGCCCTGTATTGCGGTGCAGGGTTATTTCCCTCAAGAAACGAGGCGGCCCAGACCCGACAAGGGCGACAGCTCGTGTTGCGCGCAGAGGGCGGTTGCTCCTTCGTCGCGGCAACGGTCATGAATCCCGGCTGAGCAAGGTTTGAAGCGGGATCGGCCGTGCGGCTTGGGCCCTGTGACTTGCGTTCAAGCTGCTTTTGAAAACGGGACTGCTTTGCAGGGCAGTCGGCGGGCGGTGCCTCGAAAGAGGCTTTGGTCGTAATCAGATAAATCAGAATGGCGGCACCAAATGCCACAAGAAACACGCCGGGCCCTGAAGTTGAAAGCTTCAGCTTGATTTCCTTATGCTCAAGCAATCCTTGCGTGGCGATACGAACGCCATCGCGATACAACAGCCAGCCGAGAACTATGCAGCAAATGCCGCCCAATCCGGCAATGGCCAGGCTAAGGGCCCGGGATATTGCGCCGATCAGCATGACATAGGTCTGTGCATCCATATCCTTGCCCCCTCCGTCTTGCAGTCACGTGGATCCGCACGGGACAAACGGTCAAGCGGGAACAGCCTGAAAAGCTGCCCAATCAGCAGTCGCTGGATGGCTGATTATTTTGATTTAACACCCATACCCTCTGATCGGACTATATTAACCAATTGGGAGGGGCTAGCTGCTTTTGCCGCGATATTGGATGCCGGCACTGCCAAGCCCAGGGTGACCGACGCATGAGACCAATGCCGTCACGCATATCTGCGTCATTGATTTGCGATCGATTCGACAGGGGAGGGGATATGAATCGGGAACATCTGAACCGGCAGCTCGTGATTATCACAATTGCCGTGTTGTTGACTGGGTGCTCATCATTGAGCAAACGGCTTGATGAGGCCATGAAGGAAGGGCAGGCGTTGACGGAGCGCTGCGAACTTGCCGCAGACGCATTCCCGATACCGGCGAAGGGCAGTGATTTCGCCGACGACTTGATCGCCAGATTTAAAGTCAAAGTGGCCGGTCTGTGCCCCGGCGGTATTGCCAACGCCGTCTGCCGTCTGCTTGATCTGGAAAAAGAATTCAAGCAGATCAGCGATGACGCGCAATCCCTGCCGGAACCGCTAAGAAAGCAGTGGGTAGTTGAATCGAGATTGATCGATGTGAAGGTGAGGAAGCTGCACGTGGCCCGAGAGGCCCTCGGTAACCGGTTTGATCGATTCAGGAATGACTTTTTGAAGGAAACCGCCGCCCAAAAGCTTGCCGATGAGTGCAGGGTTTCGGTGTCCCGGCATAAGTGCGCTGAAATAGTCCTCCTTGAATTCCGCAAGGCTGAAAACGGAATTGATGAGATCAGAAAGCTGGTGGCTGCATTGGGTGTCCAGTCTCGCCAGTTGCACAACCAGATCATGCGCTCTGCCGTGGTCATGCGCGCCGAGCAACAGGATGCAGATGTCGTTCTCAGGCGGCTTTTTGCGAAATTGATTGCTTTGGGTTCCGTCATTGAGTCAGGAGCGGCTGCCGGCTCCGAGGCCTGGGAAATAGTCGCAGGAGGCGGCACCAGTGAGATGGTGCGTGAGTATTTTGTCGCCAAGTTCACGTTCAGGGCGGCGGAAACGACTCTCAATGCACTGGAACGAGCCGTCAGCCGTTTTGATCGCATGATCGACAAGATTGATGACAAGACCTATGCCGTCAGTGCATTTGTAATGTGGACGATCGAGGACGACATCCAGCGCCATATCGACCGTTTTTATATTGAAAATGTGCGCAGGCATTTCAAGAATCCGGTGACCACGCTTGCATTCGCGCGCGCAGCCTGCGAGCGCCTGATGGTGCCCATGACTGCCACGCAACGCCCTTCCCTGGTGATGCCTTTCCTGTTACAGGCCTTCACCAACATCGACATCGAGTCAGACCGGCAGAACAAATGCATTGCAAGTGGCGGTGAAGGCTGCGACCGGCAGGGTCTGGAGGGCATGCTGGTTGCTCGTTCCGACAACTTCACCCCTGAAGTTGGCGAAGAGCGCCGGCGCAGGCTAGAAACCGTGGCCGGTGACGATGCCAACGCCTATGCCAAGGTTGCAACGCTGGCGTATACAACGCAAACCGCTAAAAGTGCCCAGAAAACTGAGCCAAACGATATCGAGACCACCAGGCAGCACCATGCCCGGCTTGAACAAACCGGCCATGATGATTTGAAATTGCAAAAACGGCGCTCAATGGCCTTGGTCCAGGAAAAAGCGCACGACAAGGCGACTGCGCCGGGTGATCTGGAAAATCTGGTGATCAGAACTAGCGCGGAATGGTCGGTGCGCCGGCAAATGGCCATGGCCAGGGCGCCGATTGACGAGGCCAGAGTCCGCGAGCTCGGCGCGGTTGCGGGTGGTGAGGCCATTTACGCCTACCACGAGATCTGCGCCACAGTACCCTGCGTGGCTGGTGAAAGGTTGCAGGGCATGGCGCAGGCGCTGCCGGTGATCGTCAATACACAGATCAATCTCGGATTACAGCAATACCTTACGACCGTTGTACCGGTTCGCAATGAGATCAATATTCCTGCGCCGCCTTTGCCTCTGCCGGTGCAGTCAGATCCGATATGTGCGGATCTGACGAAAAGCAATCCATCCCTCCGCTGTATTACTACAGTGGACGGGTCCCTCAACCTTCGCATCGATCACAGTTTTTCCAGCGGCCAGTGGCAGGCGGAAAGTGTGCGTCGTGTGCTGCGTGATGTCGCGGAGTATTTCTCAGCGCGTGAAGTTAGCATCGACGCCTTGGTCAAGGGTTATACATCAGTCGCGGAATGGCGTTGCAGCCGATTCACTAATCAGGCGCAAGACTATTTGCGGCAACATGCGCCCAAGGTTGTTGAGGGTCTGAGATGCGTTGATGCGACCGATGGACCTGCGGCTGACCAGGGGGCGTTGAAGCGCGGTAACTATTTTCTTTCAGCCTTGCGTGCAGCCTGGGCGGCACAGGAGCTGCGAGGGCACGGCAATGGCTTTATCACGATCCAGGCGATTGACCCTGCCGGCGCTACCCGTGCGGCTCCGGGGAATGCTGCATCCGACAGGCAACTGGTCCTGGTGCTGAAACGGCAATCCAATGCCCGGACGGCAAGGATGCAATAGTGGCGCGGCACTAATACTTATATGATAAATACAATTGCTACCTACAACTATTGAAGCGGTGCGGATTCTGTAACCGCTCGCCGAGGAGATCCATGAATACCCTGATACGTTTGGCAGCGGTTGTTGCCGGTTTTGCAGCCCTCAACATCGTCGCCCACGCCCAGAATTTCCCGACCCGCCCGATGCGTGTACTGGTGCCGCTGGCTCCGGGCGGCGGCATGGACAGCGTGACGCGCAATGTCGCTGCGAGTTTCGCCGAGAGCTTTGGGCAGACCGTGGTGGTGGACAACCGGCCGGGTGCGGGCAGCCTCGTATCGATGGAAATGCTGCACGACGCGGCGCCCGATGGCCATACGCTGATGATGATCAGCGCGACCACGGTGATCTATCCGCTGCTCTACAAGTCGAAGCTGGATCCGGTGCGTGACTTCGCGCCGGTGTCGCAGGTCACTGCGCAGGGTTACATCCTGGTGGTGCACCCTTCGCTGCCGGTGAAAACCGCGCTCGACCTGGTGAAACACGCCAAGGCCAATCCCGAAAAACTCACCTATGCCTCGTCCGGCATCGGCAGCCCGATCCACATGACCACCGAGCTGATGGGCATCGCCACCGGCACCAAGCTGACCCATGTGCCGTACAAGGGCATGGGCGCGGCCTATACCGACCTGCTCGGCGGGCGCATCAGCTTTTCCTTTGCAACCATCATTTCCTCGCAGGCCCATGTCAAAAACAACCGCCTGCGTGCGCTGGCCGTATCCACCGCCAAACGCGCGCCGGCGATGCCGGAAGTGCCGACCATGGCCGAAGCCGGCGTGCCCGGCGTGGTGGTGGTCAACTGGTACGGTCTGATCGCGCCCAAGGCAACGCCGAAGGCGGTGATCGAGCGGGTGGCCACGGAAGCGGCGAAAGCGGTGAAGGCGCCGACCATGGAAAAACATCTGATCACTGACGGCTCGGAAGGTGTCGGCTCGACGCCCGCCGAATTCACCACGCACATCCGCGCCGAAAGCGAGCAGTGGCGGCGGGTGATCAAGCAGGGTGGCATCAAGGCGCAGTGATTCGTTTCAATACAGCCGCGGCGCTGCTGGTCGCGGCGCTGGCGCCGGCAGCGCACTGCGCCGAACCGGCGGTGCGCCACCTGCAACGCAGCTATGCCGGTGGTGACCTTGATCTTTATGCTGGCGGCGGCCGTTGCGTGCTGGTGCTCGATGGCTCGCTCAACAGCGCTGCAGAACAGGCGCTTGATGCCGGTCTGCGCGAGCTGCAGCGTGAAGGCTGCAGACGCGGCACGATGGTGTTCAATGTCAGCGGCGGCACACCGGCGGTGGCTTACCGGCTCGCCGACTTTCTCAGCAAAAATGCCTTCGATACCGTGGTTGCCGAAGGCGGGCAGTGTTATTCCGCCTGCGCCTATGCCTTTCTCGGCGGCCGCACGCGCCATGTCGCCGAAGGCGCGCGTTACGGCGTGCACCAGCACAGCCAGTCTGACGGCAGCTGCGCGCTGGAACTCGGCACTGCTGAACAAGAGCGCCTGCGCGGCGTGGTGCAGCGCGCATTGCCGCAGCCTGCGGCGGAACGGCTGGTCACGCGCGTGATGGCCACCGATTGCCGGCGCATGGATGTGCTGTCGCGTGAAGACCTGCAGGCGCTGTCGGTGTCCACCACCACGCAGTTGCCGCTGGAGCCGGCATTCCGCGAGGCGATGGCGCGCCGCGCCGCGCAGGCGCTGGCTGAATTGCGCGGGCCTGCTGATCAACCCTGGCGGCGGCTCACCGGTGATGCGCGCCTCACGCTGTATACGCGAGGCGCGGCGGAAGCCGTCGCCGAAGGCCGTCAGCGCCTGCGCGCGCTGACGAGTTTTACGGCGGACGATACCGACGGGGCTTCAGGGCTGCGTTACCGCTCCCACCTCACCCTGAGCGACATCGACTGCAAGCAGCGCACGATGACGCCGGTCCGCGGCGCCTACACGCGCGAAGCGATGGGTGAGGGGGCGGTGCTGCGCCAGACCGGACGCGGCGCAACACAGGCGATTGCCGCCGGCACTGCTGCCGCAGTGCTGTACCGCGCAGCCTGCGGACAGCCGCTGCCTAACTGAAGCGCAGCTTCGCCACCAGGATCGCGCCGGCCAGCAGCAGCGTCACGGCGTTGGCGAGGATCAGCGGCAGGTCGCCGATCATCAGGCCGTAGATCAGCCACAACGTGATTCCCGTCACCATCATCAGGAACATCGGCAGCGACACATCCCGCGTCGAGCGCGTGCGCCAGGCCTGATAGGCCTGCGGGGCGTAGGCGGCGGTGGTGAGGATGGCGGCGGCGATGCCGATCCAGGTTGGATTCATTCTGCGAATCGGAATCAGGGTTTGATGCCTGCCCGCTTGATGATGGTCGAGGCGCGTTTCATCTCGGACTGAAGATGTGATTGAAATTCCCTGGGTGTGCTGCCCCGGGGCTCCGCGCCGTCCGTGAGTATCCGGGTACGCACGTCAGTGGCGTTCACCGCTTTTTTCATTTCATCACTCAGGCGCGACACAATATCGGCTGGAGTGTTTGCCGGTGCAAGCAGGCCGTACCAGGTGGTTGTCTGATAGCCGGCCAGTCCCGCTTCAGCGATTGTCGGAAGCTCGGGTGCGCCTGAGGAGCGGGCAGAACCGGTGACACCCAGGGCGCGCAGGCGCCCGCTTTTGACATGCCCCAGTGAAGACAGCACGCTGCCAAAAGTGAGATGCACCTGTCCCGCGATCACATCCACCAGCGCCGGACCCGCGCCTTTGTACGGGATGTGCACCATGTTCACATTGGCCAGGTAGGTGAACAGTTCCCCGGCGAGGTGGCCCGAGCTGCCGTTGCCCCCGGAGGCGTAATTAAGCAGTCCGGGTTTGGATTTGGCCAGCGCGATCAGCTCTTTGACACTGCGCACGGGTGTTGACGGGTGAACCACCAGCAAAAATGGTGCCTCGGCGATCAGGCTGATCGGTGCCAGATCCTTCAGCGGATCGAAGGGGATGTCGGTGTACAGGCTGGGGTTGATGGCGTAGCTGCTCGATACCACCAACAGGTTGTAGCCGTCCGGCGCGCTTTTTGCGACCAGTGCGGCAGCGATGGAACCGGCCGCGCCGGTGCGGTTCTCCACGATCACGCTCTGGCCCATTGATTCCGCCAGCTTGGGATTGACCAGCCTGGCGATCACATCGGTGGCACCACCCGGTGCCTGGCCGACAAGCAGACGTACGGGTTTCACCGGGTAGGCGACGGATTGCGCATACGAGGGCAGGACGCAGGCCAGACCCCAAAACGCCAGCAGGACGGCAGTCAGTTTGTTCAATTGCGGATCTCCTCGCAGGACAGCATTACAATGGATATAAGCCATTGTTTTTATTGATTATTTTAAGTGAAAGCATTTTTGCCTGAGGCGCTTGAAACCGCGCCATGTTTAAATGAATTCTAATGTATACATATAAATACGCAAAGGATATTATCGCTGCCTGTTTATTTCTCCTTGTCACCGTTTGCGTCGCGCGATGCCCAAATCCCTGACTTCCACCCATGCGCGCAAAGCCGCGCCAGCCGGCGAGGCTTTGCGCCATGGCTCGCGCAGCGAACACGTCTACCGGAAGCTGCGGCACGCGATTGAGCAGGGGGAATGGGCGCCCGGCCAGCGAGTGATGGAAGTCGAGGTCGCTGCCTGGCTCAATCTCAGCCGCACACCCGTGCGCGATGCCATACGCCGGCTCGAGCGCGAAGGTTTGCTCCAACACGAACGCCACAATGGCCTGGTCGTTGCGCGGCTCGACCGCCAGGCGGTGATGGAACTGTATGTCATGCGTGAGGCGCTCGAGGGTATGGCTGCGCGGCTTTGCGCCCGCCATGCCTCCGACATCGAGGTCCAGTCATTGCTCGATCTTGTCGAGCATGAGCGCGGGCTCAGCGGAGATGCGGAGGGTGTGGCGCGCCATAACCGACGCTTCCATGAGGCGATTCATCGCGGCGCGCACAACCGCTATCTCGAAAAAAGCCTGGCTGCGGTCAATGACTCGATGTGGCTGCTCGGCAAACCGCTGATGCTGCTGCCGGAGCGTGCGCAGACCGCGGTCAGGGAGCACGCGGAACTTGCCGCTGCGATCATGCGCCGCGATCCCGATGCCGCTGAAAGTGCGGCGCGCGCCCACGTCCGTGCGGCGCAGCGCGAGCGGCTGAAACGGCTGTTTCCCGACCAGAATGAATAATGCGCGAATAAAGCGTGAATAAAGCGCGAGTAATACGCGATCAATGCGTCCTCCAGAACCGAATCCCGCTGAAGAATCCTGACCCCATGCCACAGACCATTGCCGAAAAGCTGCTCTCGCAGCACAACCTTGCCGGCAGCGAGGTGAGTGCCGGAGACTTTCTCGAGGCGCGCATCGATGGCGCCATGTGCCATTACCACGCCGCCGAACCGATGCACGATCTCGCGCTGGAGGCGGGGTTCAAGGACGGCCTGCCTCGGGTCTGGGATCCCGAGCGTGTCTATGTGCTGCTCGACCACCACCAGCCGACGCTCAGCCAGAAACTGGCCGACGAGAACGCACTGGTAAGACGCGAGGTCGAGCGCCTCGGCATCCGCTGTTTTCATGATTCCGAGCCGGGCATCGCGCACCAGATGATGCTCGACTACGGACTGGTGCGGCCGGGCGAACTTGTCGTCGGCAATGATTCACACACCCTGGGTTACGGCGCCGTCAATGCCGGAGCCACCGGCATCACCCGTGCCGACATGCTTTACGTGCTGCTGTTTGGCGAATTGTGGTTCCAGGTGCCGCACTCGGTGCGGGTCACACTGGACGGACGTCAACCGAATTACCCCATCGCCAAGGACATTGTGCTGCACCTGGCCGGTGAGCACGGCGAAGACTTCGCCCAGAACATGTCCATCGAGTATGCAGGCACGCTGGTGCCGCAGCTGTCGATCGACAGCCGCATGTGCCTGTCCACCCATGGTGTTGAACTGGGCGCGAAGTTTGCAATGTTCGACGCCGACCAGAAGACCCATGATTTCGTGAAGGCGCGTAGCACAGTGCCTTATGCGCCACTGCAGGCCGACCCCGGCGCAAGCTATGCCAGGGAAATCCGCGTCGATGTCGACCGCATGCCGTTCATGGTGGCCAAGCCACACCAGTTCGGCAATGTCGCGCCGGTGGATGATGTACGTGGCGTGCGCGTCAATCAGGCGCAGATCGGTTCCTGTGCCAACGGCCGTTTCGAAGACATTGAAATCGCCGCCCGTGTGCTCAAGGGCAACAAGGTGGCCAAGGGCGTGCGCTTTCTGATCTCGCCGGCTTCGCAGCAGGTCTACCTGCAATGCCTCAAGGCCGGCCTGGTCGAAACCCTGATCGAAGCCGGCGCGCAGGTGATTACGCCGGGCTGCGGCATCTGCCAGCCGCGGGTCGGCTTCCTGTCCGATGGCGAGGTGTGCATCACTTCCACCACCCGCAATTTCCGCGGGCGCAAGGGCAGCAACAAGGCCGACATCTATCTCGGTGGCCCGCTGACCGTGGCGGTGGCGGCGCTGACCGGCGAAATTGCCAATCCGCGGGAGGTAATCAGTGGGCTTTGATCTGAACCGCGTGATCCGCGGCCGTGTCTGGAAATTCGGGGATTCAATCGAGAGTGACGCGATCAACCCGTATTACCGCTATCCCACCATGGAGGAGCTCAAGCAGCACACCATGGAGGTCTACCGGCCGGAATTTCCGCTCGAAGTGAAACCCGGCGACATCCTCGTCGCCGGACGCAACTTCGGCTGCGGCTCCAGCCGTCCCGGACTGGTGCTGCGCGAGGTCGGCATTGCCGCGATTGTCGCCGAATCGGTGTCCCGGCTGTTCCAGCGCAACAGCATTTCCCGCGCGATTCCGATTTTCATCGCCCCCGGCATATCGGCTGTTGCCGATGACGGCTGCGTTCTTGAAATTGATTACCCGCGCGGCCTGGTCATCAACACCGCAAACGGCGCCCAGGTCAGGATCAGCAAGTATCCCGAGGCCATCGAACGGATCTATGAATGTGGCGGCCTGCTGCAGTTTGCCCGCGAACGCTTCCTCAGGGAGCAGGGCGCTGCGGCCGCGCCGCAAGTCCATCCAACCGGAGAATGAGCATGTCCAGGAATTCGCAGTACGATGTCATCGTGGTGGGCGGCGGCAACGCTGCGTTGTGCGCAGCCTTGTCGGCGCGGGAGCAAGGTTCTTCGGTGTTGCTGATCGAGCGTGCACCGGAAGAACGCCGCGGCGGCAACAGCGCCTACACCGGCGGCGGTTTCCGCATGGTTCATCACGGCCTGGAGACGGTGCGCTCCGTGGTGCCCGACCTCACTGAAGGCGAGATCGTCAACACCGACTTTGGTGAATACACCGCCGAGCAGTATCTCGATGACCTCGGCCGCGTCACCCAGTACCACTGCGACCCGGACCTGGTCGAAACGCTGGTGCTCAACAGCACCGAGACCGTGCAATGGCTGTACAGCTGCGGTGTGCGCTTCGTGCCCCGCTTCGGCCGCTACGCCTTCAAGCACGAAGGCAAATTCAAGTTCTTCGGCGGTACGGTGGTCGAAGCCGCGGGTGGCGGCCGTGGCCTGGTGCAGGCCGAATACAAGGCCGCGGAAAAACGCGGCATCGACATCGCCTATTCCACGCGTGCGGTCTCGCTGGTGCGCGGGACGCGCGGCATCCAGGGCGTACGTGTCGAGCGCAACGGTATCGAGGAAGACATCAGTGCCGGCGCGGTGGTGCTTGCGGCCGGCGGATTCGAAGCCAACCGCGAATGGCGCACCCGCTACCTCGGTGCCGGCTGGGACATGGCCAAGGTGCGCGGCACCCGCTACAACACCGGCGACGGCATCCGCATGGCGCTTGATGCCGGTGCCCAGGCCTACGGCCACTGGTCGGGCTGCCATTCCGTGTCCTGGGAGCGTTATGCACCGGATTTCGGCGAGATCGACCGGCCGATTACTGCCAGCCGCAACGGTTACCCCTTCAGCATCATGATCAATGCCGAAGGCCGCCGCTTTGTTGACGAGGGCGCCGACTTCCGCAACTACACCTACGCCAAGTACGGCCGCATCGTGCTCGAGCAGCCCGGTAGCTACGCCTGGCATGTGTTCGACTCCAAGGTCGATCACCTGCTGCACGATGAATATCGCTCCAAGGGCACGACCAAGGTCCAGGCCAACACCCTTGAAGAACTGGTGGCGCGGATGGAAGACGTACATCCGGTGCAGTTCCTGCAGACCGTGCGCGAATTTAATGCCGCGATCCAGGGCGATGTGCCGTTCAATCCCAACATCAAGGACGGCAAGTGCACCGCCGGACTGGCGATCAACAAATCGAACTGGGCCAATCCCATCGACAAACCGCCGTACAGCGCCTATGCCGTGACCTGCGGCATCACCTTCACCTTCGGCGGCCTCAAGATCAATACCACCGGGCATGTGCTCGACATTGACGATACCCCGCTGCCCGGGCTGTATGCCGCCGGCGAACTGGTGGGCGGTATCTTTTACTTCAACTATCCCGGCAGCTCCGGCCTGATGGCGGGCTCGGTGTTCGGCCGCATCGCAGGCCGCGAAGCCGCCGCCCATGCCGGCAGCCTGCAATCGAAAGTGGCCTGAACCATGACTGCCATCAGCAAAGGCCAGCGCCTGCGCCAGCTTCTCCAGCGCAAGGATCGTGTGCTTACCGTCCTGCATCCGCCCTCGGCCACCCACGCGCGCATCATGGAGCAGGCGGGCTGTGAATGCGGCTTTGTCGGCACCAGCGGTGTAGTCGGCTCCTACACCGGGCTCTCCGATGTCGGCACCGCGACCATGACCGAATGCGTGCAGATCGCCGGCTGGATTGCCGACAGCGTCGATTTCCCGATCATCATGGACGGCGACACCGGTCACGGCGGCATCATGGCGGTGCGGCGCATGGTGCGCGAATGTATCCGCGCCGGCATTGCCGGCGTGCGCATTGATGACCAGCCGATTGAAGGCAAGCGCCGCACCCAGAGCGCGGGCGTCGAGGTGGTTCCGGTCGAGCACGCCATCGCACGTTATCGCGCCGCGGTCGACATGAAAAACGAACTCGATCCCGATTTCGTCATCATGTCCCAGTGCTACGCGCGCGATGCCGTCAACAGCAGCCTCGATGACTGCATCCGCCGCCTCCAGTTGTACCGCTCCGAGGCCGGGGTGGACTGGGTGCAGCTCGAATCGCCGCACTCCACTGATGAAATCCGCCAGGCCCGCGCCGCGGTCGAAGGCCCGCTGTCGTTCATGAAGGGCAAGCTGCCGCGCTACCTCGGACTCGACGAGCATCTCGCCTTGGGCGTCAACATCGCCTGGTATCCGGGCTTCACCCACCAGGTGATGTGGGCCGCGCTGCACGACTTCATGCAGGATTTCCAGGCGCGCGGCATTGCCGCCTGGGAGGACTTCGAGCGCGCCCGCAAGGATCGCCCCTATCCGCGTCCGGACCCGGGTCCGGGCGGTGAGGGCGGCGAGATGCAGCGCATGCTCGAGGAGCGTTACCTGGGCGAGGCCGCCGTACGCAAGTACGGCCAGCCCAAGGCCTGAGCCGCACCATGGGCGCCAGCCTGACCCTGATGGCCTGCGGCGACGTGGGCCCGATCCATGAGCCGGTGACGGCGTACGGCGAACTCGCGAAACCGGTGCTGGCACAGGCCGACATCCGCTTCGCGCAGGTCGAGCGCGTTTATTCCGAGCGCGGCGCTTACCAGCTGCACTCCAGCGGCGCGCACAGCCGCGTCGATCCGCGGCTGGCCGAAGTGTTCAGCGATTGCGGCTTCGATGTGGTGTCGCTGGCGAGCAATCACGCCATGGATTGGGGTGCGGATGCGCTGCTCGACACCATCGACCTGCTGCGCGGCAAGGGCTTGCAGGTCGTCGGCGCCGGCCGCAACCTGCGTGAAGCACGCGCGCCGGTCATCGTTGAACGCAAGGGCATACGCACCGCATTCCTCGCTTACTGCTCGATCCTGCAGACCGGTTATGCCGCCGGACCCGATCATCCCGGCGTGGCGCCGCTGCGCGTGCACACCTATTACGAAGCCTTCGATTACCAGCCCGGCGTGCCGCCGCGGGTGGTCACGGTGCCCCATGAAGAAGACCTCGCCGCGCTGTGCGAGGACATCCGCGCTGCGCGAACCCTCGCGCACAACGTGGTGGTGTCGCTGCACTGGGGCGTGCATTACATCCCGCGCCTGATCGCCGATTACCAGGTCACCGTCGCCGAAGCCGCCTTTGCCGCCGGTGCCGACCTGATCCTCGGCCACCACGCCCACACACCCAAGGCCATCGGTGTCCATGGCGGCAAGGTCTGCTTCTACAGCCTGTCCAATTTCATCATGTCCTCCACCGCGAAGTCGCCCGAGAAGGCCGCACAGTTCGAGCGGCGCTACGGCGTGCAGCTGGATCCGGACTATCCGCACCTGTCCTATGGCACCGATGCCAAACGCAGCCTGATCGCGCGTGCGGTGCTCGGAGAGCGGGGCGTGCAGCGGGTCTCCTTCCTGCCGGTGCTGATCGACACCCGGCTGCGCCCGGAGCCCTTGCGCCGCAAGGATCCCCGTTTCGATGAAGCCCTGCGTTTCATGGAATGGGTATCGGAAGATTTTGACCACCACTTCGAAGTCGATGGTGATGAGGTGGTCATCAGCCCCCGTCGCTGCAACTGACAGGAGTTCAATCCCATGCATAACCGCTCCATGACCTGCATCGCCGCGGCGATTGCCGGTGTTTTAGGCGCCACGCTTTCCGGTGCAACGCTGGCTGCACAGGGTTATCCCAACAAACCGGTGCGGGTGCTGGTGGGTACGCCGGCTGGCAGCGGCAGCGACCTGATGACCCGCGCGGTTTCGGCGCGGCTCTCCGAGCGCCTCGGGCAATCGGTGGTTGTGGATAATCGCGCCGGCGCCTCGGGCGCGATTTCGCTGCAGATCGGCGCGCAGGCCGCGCCCGACGGCTACACCCTGGTCACCCTCAGCGCGCAGAACGTCACCGCGATGCTGCTCGGCACCGTCACCACCAACATTCCCCAGGACCTTGCCGCGGTGGTGATGATGCTGTCACAACCTTATCTGCTGGTGGCGACGCCGTCGCTGCCGGTGAACAATGTTCGTGAACTGGTGGCGCTGGCCAAGGCCAAGCCGCTGGTCTATGCCTCCAGTGGCACCGGTACCGTGGTGCACCTCGGCATGGAACTGCTCAGCTCGATGGCCGGCATTGAAATGACCCATGTGCCGTACAAGGGCAGCGGCCTGTCGATGATTGATGTCATGGGCGGACGCGTCCACCTGTCAATCACCAACACGCTGACCGCCAGCCCGCTGGTGCGCAGCGGCAAGCTCAAAGGGCTGGCAATCACCAGCCCGCAGCGGGTGCAGGCGCTGCCGGACCTGCCCACCGTCGCCGAGTCGGGTGTGCCCGGCTATGACCTGCGCAGCTGGTACGGGTTGCTCGCCCCCAGGGGCACCCCGGCATCGATCGTGCAGCGGCTGAACAGCGAGGTCATCGCCGTGGTCAACTCGCCGGAAATGAAAGCCCGCCTTGCTGCTGATGGCGCCGAAGCTGCGGCGCCGAATTCGCCCGCGCAGTTCCGGGAGTTGATCGTGACCGAAGCCAAACGCTGGGGCGTGATCATCAAGCGCCTGGGCCTGCTCAAGAAACAGGAGGCAAATTGAATCAACCGACCGCTGATTTTGCCGGCGGCAAGGGCCTGACGGCCCGGCTTGCCCAACACGCAGCGACCCTGCGCTACGAGGACCTGCCGCCAGCACTTGTCGACCGCCTCAAGCAGTGTGTGATGGATACGCTGGGTGTCGCCACCGGTGCCAGCAGCCTGTCGCCCGAGGCGGCGATTCTGAGGGATTACGTAATCGACTTCGGCGGCCGGCCCGAGGCCACTTTACTCGGTTTCGGCGGCAAGGCGCCGGCTGCCTGGGCGGCATTTCTCAACGGCAGTCTCGGGCACATGCTCGATTACGACGACATTGGCGAAAGCGGCCA
This sequence comes from Burkholderiales bacterium, assembly GCA_019751125.1. GTDB lineage: Bacteria > Pseudomonadota > Gammaproteobacteria > Burkholderiales > SG8-41. Next base: position 24,701 of record JAIENU010000153.1, read on the forward strand.
TCCGGCCATCGTCACCATTCCCGTGGCCTTGGCTATCGCCGAGAAGAACGGCGGCGTCAGCGGGCGTGAATTCATCACCGCGCTTGCTGCAGGCACCGATCTGATGACGCGCATCAGCCGCGCCATCGACGTCCCCGACTGGACCATGACCGAAGGCTGGTTCGCCACGCAGCTGCTCGGCTTCATCGCCGGCGCCGCCACGGCCGGCCGCCTGCTCAGGCTTGATCCGGAGCAGATGGAGAATGCCATCGGCATCGGCTTCAACCAGATGAGCGGCAGCCGCCAGATGGCGGTGGGCGCGGCAACGCACATGCGCGCGATGCAGGCCGGTTTTTCCGGGCAGGGATCGGTGCTCGCCGCCGAACTTGCACAGCGCGGCATCATCGGCTCCAAGGAGGTCATCGAAGGACGCTACGGTTTCTTCAAGACCTACATCCGCGGCCGCGAGCCCGACTGGGCCGGCATCGAGGCCGGGCTGGGACAGGATTTTCCCCTGATGGAGCGGCATGGCTTCAAGGTCTGGCCGGCCTGCGCCTACACCCGCACCACCAATGCCTCGATCCTCGCGATGTACGAACAGCATCGCCTGACCCCCAATGACATTGACAGCATCACCATCGTCGGCGGTACCGGCGGCACGCAACTGCTGTGCGAACCGATCGAGAAAAAACGCCGGCCCCAGGTCAGCATCGATGGCAAATACAGCATTCCCTTCACCACGGCGGTGATGGCGGCAAAGGGCAACGTCACCCTGCGCGATTACACGCCGGAAGGCCTGAAGGATCCGGCCGTGCTGGCGATGGCTGACCGTGTCAGCTACAGGCCGGCCGGCGGACCGATCACCGGCAAGGGCGGCTCTGCGGATGTCGCCCGGACATCGGTGGAGATCATCACCCGCGACGGGCGCCGCCTCGAACACCGTGCGACGAGTGTTCCCGGTGATCCCGGCAACCCGGTGAGCTGGGACCGGCTGGAAGCCAAGTTCAGGGAATGTATGGGCTTCTCGATGAAGCCGGTCCTCCGCGAACAGCTTGATCAGCTTGCGCGCCGCCTGCGTGTGCTCGATGCCGAGCAGGATGTGGCTGATCTGCTGAAATTGCTGTAGCCGGATCGATCTCCACAAGAAACGTCACGCAGTTCCAGTAACAGCGGTGGTGGCCGAAGGCCACCACCACCGGTCACCGTTTGCGGTCATTCCACGGTGACGGTTTTTCCAAAGAGCTGCATGAACTCCACCACCGGCACATGCACGCGGCCGTTGATCACCTGCGCCGGCACCGACAGCGTGCGGCGGTCGATGCGCGGATCATCGGGTGCGACCTTGCTGCGCAGGCCGGTGGTGTCGCCGGCGTGGATGCTGCCGCCGATACGCAGGAAGTTTTCACCGGGTTTGATGTTCACCGACACCTTGTTGTAGAGCACGCTCTTCACCGCCACCAGGTCTTCGGGTTTCAGGTTGTAGGCGTAAATGTCATACACCCTGAAATCCTTTTCACCGTAGATGCGCGCCAGGTCGTCCAGCGCGACCATCAGCGTATTGCCCTGGCGTTGCGGGGCGGCTGCCAGTGACACCGTGCTTGTGCTGCCGCCAGCGCTGACTGCCGCCGTGTTGCGGCCGGCGGCGAGGCGCACACCGTCCACCACCTTCGGCGGCGTCTTGTCGAGCACGCGCTCGAAGAGGTCGAAGGTGGCCTGGTACATCGATGCCGGACCGTAGGAATGGTGGCCGTTTTCCAGGGTGACCAGTGTCAGGTCGCGCATGGTGTTTTTGATGTTCTGTTCGTACCAGGGCTGGCAGGAGTTTTTCTGCTGGTCGGCGTAGAACACCGTGATATCCGCGGCAAAACAGGTGAGCAGCGTCGGCATGTCGAGGATGCCGCCCTTGAGGTCGGCGGCGTAGGGCTTGCTGCCGCCGGGCGCGGTGGGTGCCATCGCCTTGAACAGGTGGCCGTGGCGCAGCACAAAGTTCATCGTGCCCGCGCCGCCCGCCGAATTGCCGAAAATGAACATGCGCTGCTCGTCGATGTTCCAGCGCGCCTTCACCAGGTTCAGCGTGTGCAGCATGGCCTGTTCGCCGGGGCCGCTGCCCCACACCGGGCCGCGCGTCCAGCCGTTGGGCGAGAGCACGATGTAGTTGTAGCGGTCGGCGTAGTCCTCGAAGAAAGTCACGCCGGGTATCGGTGTCGGCTGGTTTTTCAGGTGGTCGTTGGGGCGCTCGAAGGGCGCGTTCTCGTTGCCGGTGCCGCCGTGGAGCATGAAGGTGAATTTGCCCGGCGAGCGGGCGTTGTAGTTTTTCGGGATGTAGATGCGCCAGGGCAGCACGCGGTCCACACCCATCATCGCGTTTACCGGCTGGCCTTCGCCATCGTTGCGGCCGGTGTAGACGTTGATGTCACCAAAGTAATAGGCAAACCACAGGTTGCCGCGGTCGATGCTGCCGTCGAGCAGCCCGTTCATCGTTTTTACCCGCGCCGGGGTGATCGGCGTGTTGGGCAGGCCGCGATTCGCGTACTGCGGGTTGAACAGGTCATCGGCGCTGTCCTGCGTGCCGACATGGCTCACCGCAAGATAGCCGCTCGCGGCGCTGTCATCGGTGATGGTTTTGCCCAGCGTGCGCATGAAACTCGCCACCGGCACATAGATGCGGCCGTTGCGCTGCACCGGTGCCGCAGCCAGCGTGGCAGCGGCCGGCGCGCTGGTGCTGGCCACTGACGTCTTGTCGATGGTGTTGCGGTCGCTGACCGTGCTGTGGGTGGCGGCCGAAGACGTCGCCGCGGTGCTGCCCAGCGCATAGCTGCCCTGCCAGGCGATCTTGGTGTATTCAAGGCGCGGCGCGCGTGAGCCCGAGCCTGCAGCCACCCGCTTTTTGAAGAAATGATGCTGTACGGTGAAGCGCTGGTTTGCGGCATCCACGCTGTAGCTCAGGTACGGCGCATAGAGTTTGCGCAGGTCAGCCAGCGCCACCATCAGCACGCCATCCTGCATGAAAGGACGATGGTCGAGTTCGTAACGCACCATCGCCTCGGCGTTGTTGTAACGCAGCGAGGGATCAAAGGGATAGAAGGTATCCATGAACACCGACTGGCGATGCGTCTCGCGGGTGTTGAACAGCACCGAGTTCTTGTCCCAGGAGTAATCGAGATAACCGGTGATCGGCCGGCTGCTCTCCTCCAGCGGCGCCGGCGTGATCGCGCAGCCGGCAATGAGCAACAGCAATGCCGCGGAACAAAGCAGACGCGTGAATGCGCGCAGTGAAAGTCCTTGCATGACACCACCTCCCTGAGTGGCCGTGCCGTATGGCCGACCTGTGGATGTGCGGCGCGGGTGTGCCCGCTGTTATCCGCCGGATTGTTTATGCAAACAGTCTAGCGCAGGCCGCGGGAGCCGACTCTGCGCAGTCCACAATAAAAATAAATAAAAACAATGGCTTACAACAATTCGACGAGCGGGCTTCAGGCACCGAAGGTATAACGGCTGCCGACGTTGGAATACACCACCCGGTCCGGCATCTTCTGGCGCAGCAGGTCGATGAAGCGCTCGCCGGTGCAGTGCATCGGCACAATCACATCGGGATTGATCGCTTCGAGTTCCTGCAGCGTGTGCTGCAGGTAATCCGCCGGCGCGGGGCCAAGGTGGAAGCCGCCCATCACCGCATGCACCTTGTCGACGTTGGCGGCCTTCATCGCGCTCCTCACCGTGTTGACGATGCCGGTGTGGCCGCAGGATGAAATTACCACCAGCCCCTTGCCCTTGACGATGTAGCAGGTGGCGTGCTCGTCGGGGTGGGTGTCCTTGACCAGCTTGCCTTCGCGCTCGGCCCCGGTGAAATGGTCATCCAACACCAGCGAGCCGCCGGTGACCGTCTCGAAGGAATTGCGCTCGATATAACCCGAGGTGAACGGGCCGTCGAGTGCCTGCGGCTGCGGGCAGCACACCGGCAGCACCTTCTGCGCCTCGAGCGCCGCGCGGTCGAGCGTGCACCAGGGTTGTGTTTCGCCGCCTTCCTTGACCCACTTGGTGCGGAAGATGGTCTCGCCGCCGACATACAGCGCGAGGTCATCGCGCATGGCGTCGCGATGCTGCTTCACAAAACCCTGCAGCCCGCCGAAATGGTCGAGGTGGCCATGCGACAGGATCAGCCCGTTGAGTTTGCCGGGTTCGATGCCGAGCAGCTCGAAATTGCGGTTGATGATCTCCGGCGTGTAGCCGAAGTCGAGCACGTACTGCGCTTTCGCGCCGTTCATTTCCGAAGTCAGGTGCAGCGACAGCCCCCACTCGCAGGCAAAGGTCATCTCCGGCCGCCCGACAATGCGCCCGACATGCTCGATCTGCACATGCGGGTGCGCCATCCGCGGCAGAAAGCGCTCGTAGCGCGAATCGACAAGCACACGCACGGTGAGCGCGTCGACGACCGGGGCGGTGAAGGGTGATGGTGTGCTCATGGGGCTGTCGCTCCGGTTCCGCTTACAGCTCGCGCACCAGCAGCTTGCGGAACTTGATCGCGCCGCCGGGGTTGAACTGCAGGCCGATGCGCCCGGTCTGGGTCTTGGCGTAGGACGTGCTGGTGGTGACCACGCCGTTCAGTTTGACGGTGACTTCGGTGCCCTTGGCATGGACCTCAAAGGTGTTCCAGCGGCCGGCGGCAACGTACTTGCCGTTCACCGAAGAGACATTGACCAGGCTGCCCGTGGCGTAGTGCTGCGCGGGGTTCTTGTCCCAGATCTGCACTTCGAGGGCGCCCGATGCGGTGTTCACCATCTTGATGTCCGGGGCGCGCAGGTAGATGCCGCTGTTGGTGTTTTCCTCGGACCAGAACTCGGCGTAGATCTCGAGATTCTGGTAATCCTTCTTGGTGATCAGCACGCTCGCCCCGGTGCCCGAGACGATCTTGTCGGCGACGATGGCGCCGCCTTCTGCGCGCCAGTTGGCGGTAGAGCCCGAAATGGCGAAATTGTCCAGGCCCGAAGCGCCGTCGATCAGCGTGGTCCAGCCGCGTTCCGGCGTCATCGCGCAGCCGCCGAGCGCCAGCACGGCCGCCAGCGCCGCCAGATACTTCATCAGATGCTTTCTCATTATGTGTACTCCCCCTTAGGTTGAACTGCGGGGCAGAGCATGAGCGCCCGTCGGGGAGATCGTCAAGCTGCGCCGATTCATCGGCGAAGGTGACAGGGCACCGCGCATCTCGGCTATGATTCACCTGCAGTGCCGATAAAAACAGTCACCCACCGGAGGAGAACAGCATGTCGAGGACCATTCTGCGTGCGGCGATAGCCGTTGCCGCCGCCCTGTCCGCAATGGCCGCCGCCCCCGCCGCCGCCCAGCAGTTTCCCAACAAGATCCTGCGCGTCATCAATCCCAATGCCCCCGGCGGCAACAGCGACGTGCTGTTCCGCCTGCTCTCGCCGAAGATGGGCGAGATACTCGGCCATCAACTGGTGATCGACTACCGGCCGGGTGCCGGCGGCAACATCGGCACCGAGATGGTCGCGCGCGCCGCGCCCGACGGTTACACCACGCTGATCGCGGCGGCGAG